>CAZDMY010000001.1:0-25564 GCA_964506405.1 uncultured Dehalococcoidia bacterium
ATTATATAGCCCGGGATAAATATTTCATGGAGCCCTGCCAGCGTTCCGGTAAAAGCGAGTAACGGGCCGATGATCATAGAGCCGGCAGCTATTTCAGCCAGGTAATTCATTGAGGTTCTCCAGCATTCTCATTGTTCCGCCTGTTCAGGCTTTGGTTAGAATTCTAGCACATTTCAGCCGGCAATACCATCCAAAACGAAAAGAGGTGAAACAATGAGTCCGGCCTGAGAATTAGAGGCGGGTTTCAGGCGCTTCGGGCCACCGATCTGAATAGCGCGTTACTATCGGATGTTGCCAGCACCATCGTTGCCAGCACCATACTTTCTTTGATGAGGTCGTCCAGCGTCAACATCCCAACCAGCTTTCCTCCGTTCTGCACGACGGGTAAATACCGCACGCCGTGGTTAGCCATAATCTTGGCGGCTTCAACGGCGTCACATCCGCAGGGAATCCTGGGCCCTTCATTGGTCATCAATGCCCCGGCCCTTTCCCGTTTTGGGCTGTTGCCGGATGCTACAATCTTTGAAATGATGGATCTATCCGTGATCAGGCCACGCAAAATACCCTTTTCACAGACAGGAATCGCACTCATGCCGCTATCGCGCATTTTCTTAGCTACTTCCGTAATAGGAGTGGAAGGGGCCACGAAACAACAACCGTTCGCCATGATTTCTTCGACTTTCGCCATGGTAATCTTTCTCCTTGGTTTTTGTTACTGGAATATGTAGAACGGCTATGTCGTCAGACGAACTTTTACCCTTGCATGTGGGTCGGCTACCCGGCGAACCTGGGCAAAAACCTTACCCAGGTGATCCCGATAGCCATCAGAACTCTCGAGACCGGGTGAAATCCCTTCGTTGTTGAGAAGACCAGGGCTGGCACTTATGCTACCAGGGAAATCCAGCCCTTTATTGTACAGTTCTTTGATCATCTGGAGAGCCTCTTTTTCCTTACCCTCTGTAATGTTATGCTGGACTTCAATTGTTACGAACATCTGCGCCTCCTTTTAACTAACTCCGCTCAAGCCACCGGTATCGGTCATCAAAAGATACTGAATTCAAAGCGAAGTTAATAAGATGAGATTTCATATCAGATCCCCGTTTGACCAGTTACATACAGTTTCCCGATTACTCCGACTCAGGCTATTCTATTTGATTGATGGGAATAATCGTTTACCGTATTTATTTTTCATAATTCATCGTACAACGTGTTCGGTTGAGTAACAATGGGCATTTGCCCATTTCGAGGGGATATGAAGCCCGTTTATTGTCTACCGGTTTCTGCCGATCTGCTACTATTGAGGATTAGACTAGATCACATATCCAGGTTGGTCAATCCCTTACGAATGGCGTATTTAATGAGCCCGCTATATCCCTGAACCTGGAGTTTATCTATGATACTGGCCCGGTGATTGCGCACCGTTTTGACGCTGATAAACAAGCTTTCAGCAATTTGTTCATTGGTGTAATCTTCGGCGATCAGCTTAAGAATCTCACGTTCCCGGTCGGTAAGACTATCGTAGCGATCTTCCTCTTCAGTATTCGTCTTACGAAGGTTCTCGACCACCGCTGTAGCCATGGACGGATACAGGAAAGAGTCGCCCATATAGACTGTATGAACCGCAGCAATAAGATCAGTGGCCAGCGCATGCTTGGGGATACATCCGGCGGCTCCGGCCTTGATGCTCGAGAGAATATACTCCTGATTGTCGTGTTGCGTGAGGATAACGATCTTTGTATCGGTGTGCTTTTTATGGATGCGACGGGTTGCCTCAAGGCCATCCATTTTGGGCATAGCGATATCCATCACCACCACATCGGGCATCAATTTTTCAACCTCTTCAAGGGCCTCTCTCCCATTAGTGGCCTCGCCCACGACTTCAATCTCGTTATCCATTGAGAGCAGGGCCCGGATTCCCTGGCGAACAATTGAATGGTCGTCAACAACAAGCACTTTTATTATCGGCATTAAGTAATCCTCTGGCTATAAAGGAACCTCAACCAGAATCCTGGTCCCTTGCCGAGTCTGAGACTCAACAGAGAAAGTCCCACCCAGTATCTCTGCTCTTTCCCTCATGGAAACGAAGCCAAAACCCTTCATGGGGCCTTTATCGAACTGCCCTTCGGGATAGCTGATTCCTTTTCCATTGTCTTCTATTTCGAGAAATATGGATTCACGCGTAAATTCAACCCGTACAGTAGCCCGTGTCGCTTTAGCGTGTTTGACGATGTTAGTTGTTGCTTCCTGTATGATCCTGAATAGCGCCGTCTCCATTTGTGGCTCGAGTTTCTTAGCTCGTCCTTTTGTTTCAAAACGGGCTTTTATTCCAGCTCTTCCCAGGTATTCCTCCGCCTGCCAGCGCGCCGCCGCTACAAGCCCCAGATCATCCAGCATGGTCGGTCGAAGCTCATAAATAATATTTCGTACGTCAACGAGCATGCTGGTAAGCGATGCGCGTACCTGCTTCAAGTTCGATTTGACCTGATCGAAGCCCCAGGGCAGGGAAGCGACTGAAGCTTCGATCATGGCCGATGCACCGGTTAATACTTGACTGGTCTGATCATGGAGTTCTCGGGCAATACGCCTCCGTTCCTCTTCCTGCATCAGAATGGACTGGCGCAATCCCTCCCGGCGTACCTGACCTTCATGATGGATCTTTTCGTAGAGTAATGAGTTCTCAACAACGGTACTGATTTGAAGGCCGATAGTGATTAGTAAATCCTGTTCCACTCTGGTGAGTTCTCGCTCCGGCCCCGAGATAACAGTCAGCACACCGAGTATCTCCCCCTTTGCTTTTAGCGGCACAAACATCGCTGATCCCAGCGGTACCCCTTCGATAACTTTGACGATATGCTTCTTGATATTATCCCTGACATCTTCCAGTGATGCCACAAATCTGGGTTCACCAGTTCGTACCACCTGCCCTAAAAGGCTATCCGTCAAATCAAATCCCTGCAGCAGGTGAACATATTTATTTGGGATACCTCGATATACCCTGAGATTGGCATGAGATTCATCCTCCAATAGTAACACGAAGCATTGTTTTATGGAGAAAAGCTCGATTATCTTATCGAGAGTGTTATTTAAGACATCGTTCAAATTCAGCGAGGATGTCAAGGTTTGTGCGATGGCATTAAGCGTGGTAAGCTCCAGGTTTCGCTGCAGGAGTTGTTTCTCTGTTTGTTTTCGTTCAGAAATATCCCGCGTAACACCGATTATTCCGATCGGCCGTTTTGCTTCGTCTCGCAGAAAACGCATTGTTATTTCAACCCAGATTGTATGGCCATCTCTATGGCGCGTCTCTACTTCAACCGTCCGTGTTCGGGATAAATCAACACCGGGCTCATTTTCCCGCTCGATTTCTTCCGCGAGGATTTCTGTCACGATCCTGTATGAATCGGGGGCCAGGTTTTCCTCCGGTCTTCTGGTCAGAGCTTCTTTCACGGTGTATCCCTGCATCTCGGTAATCGACGGGCTGATATACGTATACCGAAGGTGCATATCCATCGTCCAGATCACATCAGTAACGTTTTCTGCGAGTAACCGATACAATCGAACGCTTTCTTCCAGCGCATCCTCGGCCTCTTTTCGTTTAGTGATATCGCGGATAACGACCAGAATCCCTTGTGTTCCCTGACTTAGCGTGAGCAAGCTTGGCCTGGTATCGGCAATAATGTTACCACCGTTTCGATGGTGGATTACAATCTCAATCGATTGGGGTGGAACGCCTTTCGTAACCGTTTCATTCAGTGTACGTTCGACATCGGGAAGCGATTCTTCACTCAACAGCCCTGTTTCTGAAAATCTCTTTCCGATCATTTCCTCTGGGTCATGGCCACAAAGGTCCATTAACCTGGAATTGACATCAATAATCGTTCCTGTCATATCGACGTAGACAATGGTATCTGTAACGTTTTCAAATATTGAGCGGAACCTTTCCTCGCTGTCAATCAAGGCTTGCTGGGCAATTTGACGATCAGTGATATCCTCAATAATACCATCGAAGTAGAGGATGTCCCCCTCATCCCCCTTGACTGCCACGGCGGTAACCGAACAGATGATAGGCGTTCCGTCTTTCTTCTTCAATATCACGAGCTCGTTATTTATCGATCCCCGGGTCTGAAGTTTCCGGCTCAGTTCGGTTCTATCTTCAGGATCTACATAAAGGTCCGAAACATTGATTTCCAGGAATTCCTCCTTACTATCATATCCGAACATCTTGTAATGGAACGGATTGATTTCGAGGAATTTCCCCTCATCGCCCGGAGTGTTTCGATAAACCCCCACCGCCAGATTATTGGTCAGCGTCTTGTATTTTTCTTCACTCTCGATTAAGGCCATTTCGGCCAGCTTTTGAGCGGTAATATCAGTCACAATCCCGGTGATACCAACGATATCACCGCCCTTAACCATCTTCCGGCTGGAAGTACGCACAAACCGAATCCGGTTATTACAATCCACAATTCTAAACTCATGAGGTTCATACTGGCCTCGCAATGTTTGTTCGTAACTGGTAACCAGCCCCGGCAAATCCCCGGGCATAACAAATTCGGTGAAGTGCTTGAACAGGACATCCTCAACACGGTAACCCCAGATGCTTTCGATAACCGGGCTGGCATAGGTAAAATATCCCTGGGTATCGAGTGAGAAAATGACGTCATTGATATTCTCGACCAGCGATCGGTATTTCTCCTCCGATTCTTTCACTGCCATCTCCGCCTGCTTGCGTTCGGTGATATCACGAACCAGGTTGATGGAGCCGATTGGCGTGCCTGCGCTGTCGTATATCAGCGAAGCGCTTGCTTCGACATCGAATTCCTCCCCGTTCCGTCTAATAAAACGGTATTCACAGGGCTTGCTGAATCCATTTTTCAGTAACTCTTCTACTTGTAGATTCACCCTATCTCGATCGCTTTCACTAATGAATTGAAATCCGTTCACGCCTATCAGTTCTTCCTTCGACGAGTAGCCGCCCATACGAACAGCAGCTTCATTCAAGTCGATGGTATTCCCTTCGAGGTCGGTCAATGATATCCCGTCCTGTATGGCTTCAAACATGGCTCGTAACTTTTCTTCACTGGCACGCAAGGCTTCCTCTTTGCGTTTTCTATCGGTGATATCGCGGGCGATCATGACAAGCGTTACGATTTTCCCATCCCTGGTGATGGGGCCAAATCGCGTTTCCAGAGTATATGTTTGTTTGTCGGGGAAGATTACTTCGGTCTCAATAATTTCGAATAATCCGGCATTGAACGTATTAAAGGCTGCACTCTTGAATCGATCATGGTCCCGGGGTGAGATATAATCCAGCACATTGGACCCAATCGCTTCTTTGATTGTATGCCCGGGTGCTGGCTGGTTGGCAAATAGAATGGTAAAATCCCTGTCAAACTCAACAATGTAATCCGGCGAGTTCTCCAAAATCGATGTGGACCGCTCTTCGCTTTCCCGTAGCGCCTGCTCTACACGTTCTCTTTCCTCGATTTGATCTTGCAGCAATTCGGTTCTCTCCAGGACCATGACCTCGAGGTTTTCCCGGTATCTATCCAGTTCATCCTCTATTTCCTTCTTTTCAGTGCAGTCATGAGATACAATCTGTATTGCGAATATATCTCCTGACGTATCCTTAACCGGATAGAAATGAGATACAAACCACCTGTCACCTTCAGGAAGGTTAATACGGTCCTCAAACTGGTCCCCTTGCCCCTTTTTCAGGACATGTTTGATCCGTTCGTCGGTGATATCCGCCAAATCCGGTAATATTTCACGAAGGCATTTGCTTATAAATGATTCCGGTGTTCCGCCTAGATTATGAGCACCGATCTTGTTGATCAACAATACATACCCATCAAGAGTCAGGTAGGTAATAGGAATCTGAGTATTATCCACCAGGACGCGGTAGCGTTCTTCGCTGGCGATCACATGCTGGCGCATGCGCGTCAACTCTTTTGCCAGCTCGGCACGGGTTTTGTTTTGGTGATCCATGTTATCGATCTTGCTCTATCAAAGACTTGGTTTAAGAATCATATTTATTCAAGGTGTTGCCTATTATAACGATAACCTCAAGAAAAAACCAGCCGTTAACTTGCTTGCTCTTTGACCACCTGGGAGAGGTCCAGACGGCTTGCGTTGCGTAAACCCGGTATCTGTGAAAGTAAAACGACGAGAACGACAATCCCGGCAGTGAGTGCGTAAGTTGAGGGAAAGATGATAAGATCCATCGAGAACATATCACCCTGGAACAAACTGAAAAAGTAAACGGCCAGTCCGTATCCCAGAATAATACCGGGGATTAATCCTGCCAACCCGAGAATGAGGTTTTCAATAGTGATCATCCCGGCAATACGGCTGTTCCCTTCTCCCAACGTGCGCATGGTAGCGATCTCACGGCGACGCTCCAGGATATTCACGGTCACGGTGGTAAATACAATCGATCCTGAAAGCGTTGCACCAAAAAGTAACATGATCCACAACATTGCTGTACCCGATTCCATCATGGTTTCAATCTGTTCATGAGATTCGGAAGACAGTTCCACGGAAGCTGCCCCGGCCTTGAAAGCGTTATCTCGAATATCGTCTTCATATTCTTGATCAACTGAGAGTAATATCCCGTTTAGTATGTTGTCGTTCAGTAGAGACCGGACCGTCTCGATATCGACATACCCGAAGTTACCCATAGGGTCTTTTATGAACCCTTGTATCACCATCGGCATACGAACAGATCCTGATGGCATCTGTACCATGACGGAAATTGTCTCACCTGCGGAAACATCAAGGGTATCGCCCAGGGATTCGGTAAGCATAATCCCCGTTTTACTAACTGAAACCGAATCACGCGAAGGTGAATACAAACCCCTTAGTTCACTATTTTCCGGAAGGGCGGTTAGAAGCGTGGTGTAGCTGGCTCCCTGGTATGACAATTTGGCCGGAGCCTCCAGAATGGGCTCAGCTTTTTTCACGCCTTCCCAATCTTGAAATTCATTCAATAAGTTATCGGAGCGGGGCTCGGCAAAAAGAATCTTTACGTCGTATCGCTGGATTTTATTGAACTGCAGGTCGATCATATCCTTCATGGAGTCGATCATTCCGGCCGATACCAGAATAAGGCTTATTCCCAAAATTACCCCAATAACAGTGTAAAGGCTTCGCCTGCCATTGCGAAAGATGTTCCGCAAAGGAATCTTCCAGAGTGAGGACATTTTGCTGATAAACGGGAATATGCGCTCCAGCAGAAGCCGTCGGCCCGCTGCCGGCGCAGGTGTTCGCATGGCCTCAGCCGGAAGTATACGGGAGGCCCTCCATGCCGGCATCAAACCCGCGATTGCACAGGGAAGAACACCGAGCATGATGCCGGTCCCTATGGAAGTCCAATGGCTCTGGGTGGTAGTGAATGGCAGATTGATCAGCGAAGCATAAAACTCGGTCAACAATTCGGAAAGGAAATAACCGGTGATGATCCCGGCAATCGAACCCAGAATGCCTATCCCCAGAGAGAAGCCCAGATAGTGAGTCATAACCCTTCTCCGTGAATAGCCAACGGCACGCATCAATCCGATTTGATTCCTCTGGTTGTAGACGATTCGAGTGAGTAGAATATAGATTGCCATCGCACCTACAATAACGAACAGAGCCGGAAACATCTGCGCCATAGTCTGAAACTGCTCCAAATCCATCTCCAGTCCGGCATAGCTTGGGACATCTTCCTTCATAACGATATCCAATATCTTGTTTTCCAGTGATTGTTCAATTTGCGGGCGAACGTCCTCGAGTTCGGTGCCTTTCTCAAGTAAGAAACAGTATTCATTGATGGGTTCATTCAGTAAACCGGCTCTTATTTGTTCTGGAACGAAAACAACTCCCCACACCTCAGGAGAAACCAGTAATTCCTGACGGCTTTTGGCATAGAAAATGTACTCCGGACTGGTGGCAATTCCCACTACTTCAAAAATGGTTTCTTCACCCTTAAGGTTCAGCAAAACCGTATCGTCGGGTTCGATTGCATGGTGCTGGGCAAAATGCTTTTCCAGTATGATTGAACGTTCATCGTTTTCGCTGAAGAAGTGCCCGTCTTCAACATGAATATCGTTAACGGTATCCGATTCGGAATTTGAAGCAGAGGGTAGGGATAGTGTTCGTACCAGGACATTTTTCCTTCGATCGCCGGGCAGTGTAAGAGAGTAATCGGCATTCATTCTACCCGTAACAGCCTTTATTCCCGGGATGGATTCAAGGTCTGCTTCGACATCGCCAACCTCGTCCGATAACTGGATGGTGAAATCAGCGAAATTGAGTCTATCATATGAATAATCGTATGAACCATTCAGGTTTTCATAGGCCATAAACATGATGCCGAAGAAAGTCACTGCCAGGAAGATGACAATCGTGACGGCGACAAACAGGCCTTTAGATGAACCGAAATCTCGAATCAGTTTGCGGTCCAGTTTGTTCATGCTCTACCACCTGAGCTCACGAGGATCCACTGGCGTATCCACCTGCTGGATATCGCTGATTTCGCCGCTCCTCATGCGCACGATCCGGTCGGCCATATCTCCAATGGCCGTGTTATGGGTCACGAGAAGAACCGTTTTTTTTCGCTCCTGGTTGATGTTTCGCATGGCGGCCAGTATGAGTTTGCCTGTATCGAAATCGAGATCTCCCGTCGGTTCATCTGCCAGGATAATTGGAGGATCTTTGACCATGGCTCGAGCAATGGCCACCCTTTGCTGTTCTCCACCGGAAAGCTCGCTGGGGAAATGATCGGCTCGACCACCTAAACCGACAATTTCCAGAACCTCTGCCGCACCTCGAGGGTTTTTGACAAGTTCACCAGCAAATTCAACGTTCTCCCGAGCAGTCAGCGAGGGAATCAAATTAAAAAACTGAAAAATAAACCCGATATGCTCACGGCGATACCTGGTTAATCCTTTCTCATTGAGCTTGCTGATATTGAGACCATCGGATATTATGGTGCCGGATGTGGGTGAATCCATTCCCCCCACAAGGTTCAAGAGTGTGGTCTTGCCTGAGCCACTGGGACCCAGTATCACGATAAATTCCCCTTTCTGAATGGTCAATGAAACATTTGATAATGCATTAACCTCGACTTGCCCCATCCGGTAAATGCGAGAGACGTTGTCCATTTGGAGTAACGGTTCTGCCATCAAATTCCCCCACGTATCGATTTAGTTACCGACGAATGCAAGTAATATATCCTTTCCAACGATACCGATGCTCCTTTCGGGTGCCCTTAGTATTCTTTCAACAGTTGTTTCCAGAGCAGTGTATTTTTGCTCCAGCCTGTTGAAAACGCTGTCACTCGATTTCTCATTCAGTATGATCAGGGCGGAACTCTCACCTACACTGGAAACGAGCATCATGATTTGTTCGGCTGTCTCGTGAGGATCACGTATGTCAAACACACCTTCGGTCGAACCCTGTTCAAGAACAAGTTCAAGTTTTGGGATGATAATCTCCATGGCACGACGTGTCATTTTTTGTCGAAGCAGCGTATTCTCGGGCTTATATATTATTTGAATCAACATTTGAACGAATGCCTTGTTTTCCATTTTCAGGGTTGCTACCTCAGCGAAGTATTGATTAAACTTTTCCAGTCCGTTAAGAGAGCTATTATTCATGATCCTGTTCAAGGTGGCGTCAATATCACTAGTGAACCTTTCCACAAGCTGGTCCAGAAGATCCTCTTTGGATTTGAAGTAATGATAGAATGTGCCTTTGGCGATACCGGCGGCTTCGATTATCTCCGATACAGGTGTTGCTCCATATCCCTTTTCCGAGAATAAACTTTGCGCAGTATCAATCAGTTCATTTCTGCGCACTTCGTGTGGTTTTATGACTCTTTTCATCCAAAAGCTCCAAAACTACCTAAACCATATTACAGAAGGACTCTTTGATACTCAGTCCCTATGGGCTCACACACCGCTGACACAAAAATTCCGGTTGCTGGTTCAAGCATTATAGCCGGTCTCCTGAAATAAATCGACAAATTCATAGTCAACCGAGCATTATAATAGACCGACCGTCGGTCTATTATATGGTAAGCTTTTTGTCTCTTACCGTCAACGAAAAAGCAGATTTTAAGGAATTGCCTGGAAATAGTTGTGACGGGGATCAGATCAGGAAGTTGAATGCAACAGAAGGGCGATATCAAGCTTCAGTCCATTCGATTACCTCGCTACACCAGACATCTGAAATTGTGGCCGTCACAGCAGACCTGTTTGGTCTTCTCACATTAAGTATCCGATCCACGACATACGGATCGAATCTCTGCAGGAATGTACACTGTTTGCGAAAACCGGCGATCGTATTTCGCTCACCGCCGTAGAACAGGTAATCCATGTCTCGTATATGGGGTTCCAGCTTCTCTCTCACGTGCTGGCAAACCCGGGTAAAAAACATTTCTATCTGCTTCTCGCGGTGACGTTCAAATCGGCGCTGCGATGAACCTCCCTTCTTGTGCCTGGAATGCACCAGACCGGTTCCATGCTTGTGGTCAAGAAAGGTTTCTCCCCGGAAGGTGGCGACAGCGTACTGGCCAAGTCGAATCAGAACAAGGCTGATGAGTGCCTCCTGTCGAAGCATATCCTGTATCGGCGCAGTGTGAATATCGGGATGATACGCACCTGCTATTACGGGGAACGGTGGTATAAGGCAGCATTTATACTGCGTGCCCCAGAAGAGCACTGCGCCGGTTTTCGATGCGGTGACAGACCGTAGCACTTCCGCGATAACATCCGATTCTTGCACTTGTTTTCTAATCAGGTCCTCTCTATCACCGGAAGTCGCCCCTGTGACATAGTATCCGGTGGTACATTCTTGCGAGGACGATTCGATTTCATCCAGCAAGCCCAGGGTACGAGCTCTGGTAAGTCTGCGCTGAATTGAGGTATACATCGTTAGTTAATGGGAAGGTAATATAGCGGCAGTTTGCAGAGCGCTATAGTTTAACAAGGGTGACACCGTCTCCCCCCTCGTAGTCTTTACCACTTCGAAAGGACCGAACCAGCGGATGGGAGGCCAGCATGTCCCGGACGATCTGCCGCACTGTTCCGGTCCCGTATCCATGTATGACGCGAACCTCATCGAAACCAGCGATGGAAACATCGTTCAGGTAAGTATCCAGTTCCGGTTCAACCTCATCGGCGCGACGACCTCGTAGATCAAGCTCCAGTGAGCGATACGGCTTATCCCCGGAGGGTTGGTAAGTATGTTTGCGTGCAAGAGGGGAGGTGTCAGAGGAGGTCTTCTGCAAGTCCGCGGCTGAGACTTTGAACCTGGATTTTCCGGCGTGAACCTCAACTTCACCCGTTTTTTCAAATATAGCAGCGACGGTTCCACGGATATTAGTATCGATCACTTTCACCGCATCTCCGGTGGATAGTTCCTGCAATTCAGTAATTATATCATCCGGTTCGGGATCGACCTGAGGAATTTGCCATTCTTTTGAAGAAAGCTCCTCCTTGACAGCCTCAATCGCAGATTTGGCCTGTTCGATCCGCTCCTTCGATTTCGATTTCCTGAGCGCAGAAGCGGCCTTCTGGATCTGCTTTTGTAAAGCCGCCGCTTCATGGATGATCCGTTCCTTTTCCGAGCGAATGACGCTTTGCTTCGTCTCCTCCAGGTTTTTCAGTTCGATTTCGATCTGTTGCCTGGCTTGCTCTGCGGCACGTTTTTCTTGTTCCAGTTCTGTCCGTAACGAACGAGTAGCCTCTTTTTCCCCGGATATTTCGTTAACCAGATCATCCAGTTCGGTCACGCCTTTCGGTAATATCGCCTTGGCACGCTCGATAATATTCAGAGGCAATCCCAAGTGTGCTGCAATCGCCAGTGCGTTACTTCCGCCGGGAACTCCCATGAGCATGTGGTATGTCGGCGAAAGCGTCACCGGATCGAATTCCATAGAGGCATTACTCAATCCCGGCGTTTTATAAGCAAAGGCCTTGAGCTCGGCGAAATGTGTCGTTGCCGCCATGAGTGTTCGCTTCTCCACAAAATGCAGCATGATCGATTGTGCCAGCGCGGCACCCTCAGCAGGGTCTGTGCTGGTACCCAGTTCATCCAGCAGCACCAGGCTGTTACTGGTGGCCATCTCCACAACACGCACGATGTTTCCCATATGCCAACTGAAACTGGATAAGGTCTCTTCGATGCTTTGCTCATCCCCCATATCGGCAAAAATATTATCGAAAACAGGGATACTGCTTTCGCCGGAGGCTGGGATCGGCAGCCCTGATTGTGTCATGAGCGTCAGCAGGCCGATTGTTTTAAGCGAAACGGTTTTACCTCCGGTATTCGGTCCGGTGATTACCAGCCCCGTATACCCAGCCCCGATCTGAACGGAAATAGGCACTGCCTTTTCCTTGAGCAACGGATGGCGAGCTTCCTTCAGCAGAATCACCGGATCTTCTTCCGGTGGCGCGATACGAGCTTCCACCGCCTGATAATCACGGGCAAATCTACCCTTAGCCAGGGCCAGGTCAAGTTCCGCCAAAAGGTTAGTATTGCTGATGATATCGTCGCTGTATTCGGCGATATCTTCACTTAACACACTGAGAATTCGCAGTATCTCCTGCTCCTCATCAGTGACCAGTTGACGCAACCGGTTGCCAAGCTCAACTGTAGCCATCGGCTCGACAAACACTGTTGCCTCAGTATTGGACACATCATGAATAATGCCTTTCATCCGACCCTGGAAATCGATCTTAACGGGAATAACATATCGGCCGGCCCGTTCGGTGATAAAATCATCCTGGATCATTACTCGAGTGTCTTCGTTCCGAATAATACGTTCGAGCCGGGTGATAATTTGACGTCGTGTCTCCTTGAGCTCATTCCTGATAGCTCCCAGTTCAGCTGAGGCAGTATCCAGTACCTCACCCGAGG
Organism: uncultured Dehalococcoidia bacterium; assembly: GCA_964506405.1. Lineage (GTDB taxonomy): Bacteria > Chloroflexota > Dehalococcoidia > SZUA-161 > SpSt-899 > JBGLNL01. The sequence goes on from CAZDMY010000001.1 coordinate 12,901, forward strand.
GATCTATGCAACGTTCGATCTCGTCCGCCAGTTGTGGAAGAGAAACCAGTTGGGCGGCCACTTCCCAGAGAGAAGGCAGCATAGCGAGGTGTTCCCTGAATACCGTCTGTAGTAAATCTGAAGCAATGAGTATGGAACGGATATCCAGAAGTGATTTAGGGTCCAGCACCTTACCGATTGTTGTCATGTGAACGGTTTGCCGCGAATCCGCCGGTTGCCCCAGGCTGAGATTGGGCTCAAGTGCGAGCAGTTGACGTGCCTCAGTTGATTGTTTGAGAAGCTGTTTTACCGTATCGTGGAAAATCTGCGGTTCGATCGAAAGGGCCAGATCATAGCTAACCGAGAAGGTGGTATATGCGGCCAGAATTCTTTTCAGTTTGGGCAGTTCGAGAACTTCGAGGCTTTTTTGGTCCATACTTTCATATACCATTGTACGTAGTAATTACTGAAATTTCTACATTTGCGGGGTAATGGAGCGCATTAAGTCCTTTTTCCATACCAGGTCAACAGCCATTACTCGGCGTTGTTAGCCTCATCGACGGGATCAACCAGGCTGATGAGTGTCTGCCCGGGCTCGGGTTTCAGCGGGGTATCGGTGGTAAAAGCAAACGCATTACCAGCCGAACTGATCAAAAAAAGCGGGAGCGCTTCCGCCCCATAGTACGATTGAAATGCCGCAAAATCAAATTTTTCTGTTAGTGGAGTTGCTTTGATAATTGCGCCGGAATAGATACGCTGTGTGATATATTGATAAGTAATATCCTTACCAAACAGTAATCGCCCCCTTAAATGCTGTGATACCTCTTCCTTGCGGCCTTCCTCGTCACCTCCGGGAGAAAGCTGATACACGTTCGCACGGCCCAGGTAAGGTGCGAAATGCAGAGCGGCCAGCGAGTTTGCTCCATTATTAGGAGTAATCGCCAGCAAACGGCCGATATCGCCCAGATCGATCTCGTCGAGGGCATATCTTGAGAGTATACTGGCCTGAAAAGTTGCCAGCCCCGCCTTGCGCGCAGCCAGGAGATTAGTACGTTCGGTGTCCACCATTAATACCTTGAATCCCTTTTCCTTCAGTATGGCTGCTATCATCCGTGACCAGTAATGTGCCCCCATTATCAGGAACCCTTGTGGATTCGGCTGTGATAGTTTCAACTTTTTGGCAAGCGGAAGCGCACCCAGGCCGTAAAGCACAACCGTGACGACAATAACCAGGAAGGTAATAGGCACCAGCAGATCTGCCTGAGGATGGCCAATATCCGCAAGGCGCAAAGCGAAAACTGAGGAAACAGCAGCGGCCACGATGCCGCGAGGAGCCATCCACATAAGAAAAGCACGTTCCTTCCAACGGAGATTCGAATGTATCGTCGATAAGATCACGGCGAGCGGGCGGGCAACCAGCACCAGCACGGTTAAAAATAGAGGAGTGGCCCAATGCAACTCTTCCCAGTCGCTGGGATGCAGGCGGGCTGCCAGCAGCACGAACAGGCAGGAAACCAGCAATACTCCCAGGTTTTCCTTGAACTCCACTATGTGCCTGATCGCAATTCGTTTCTGGTTTCCGAGAACGATGCCCATCACCGTAGCGGCCAGCAATCCGGATTCTTCCTGAAAATGATTTGGAATTGTGTAGACAACCACAACCATCATCAGGACAGCGGATATTTGTAGAAAATCCGGTATCCAGAATCGCTTCAGTAGTACAAGTAAGAAATATGCACCGAGTATGCCTACCGCAGTACCGATAAATATTGTTTTCGCAATTCCGATAACGATCTGGCCGGTCGCATCCTCCAGGCTTCCTCCCAATACTTCCTGGAACACAATAACTGCAAGTATAGCGCCTATGGGATCGATAACGATCCCCTCCCATTTCAGTACCGCACCCAGTTGCTTCATGGGCCGAACATGCCTGAGTATGGGCATAATTACTGTGGGTCCGGATACAACAAGGATCGCACCCAAAAGGATTGCGATATTCAGTTGCAGGTCGATAAGGTAATAACCGGCGATCGTAGCAAGTGCCCAGGTGACCAGGGTGCCAATGATAATCAGGCGTGGAATGATGGTGCCCGCGGCACGCAGTTCCGAAATCCTTAAGCTTAAGCCGCCCTCAAACAGTATAATGGCAACGGATAGCGAAACAATCGGCAGCAGCAGATCGCCAAATAATTCATCCGGCTCGATTAACCCGGTTGCCGGACCTGCAATAATACCGAAAACCAGTAGCAACAGTATAGAAGGCAGCTGGAATCGCCACGCAATCCACTGAGCACCAATTCCCAGAACAATGAGCCCGGCAAGCCCGAACAGTAATTCTTCACTCATTGCACATACCGCGTTCCCTGAATGGTTGCATTATATTATCACCATAATCGATTCCGGTGCAAGATGCTATAAGGAACCCCCCATTTGGCAAATCGAGCTATTTTACGCATAACTGTTAGATGGTATAATCAACCATGATGCTTCCTGATCCCATCGAATATGATGATCCCCCACAGGCTGCCAATGGCATCCACGAAAACCCAGCCGCAACAGGGTATTGCCTGATTCTTTTGGCCGTCGCTTGCGGCATCATTTACTCCTTTGGCGCGTTTTATCCGGCCCTGCAGCAACAATTCGATTTAAGTTACGAGTCGGTCTCCGTGATATTTTCGATTTTTCTGGTGTCCGCGGCGGCGGCAGCACCCTTTGCGCGATTCATGGAGCAAAAGGCCGGCGGCTGGCTGGTCATCACTATTGCGGGAACACTGACGGGTCTCGGGCTGTTCCTGGCTTCTTTGGCTGAATCGGCCTGGCACCTGTTCTTGACCTGCGGTTTGACAACCGGACTGTGTGTCGGTATCTTACTGCCTGTTGTTATTCGGATTCTTGCCCGGTCGGCAAAAAAACGTCGGGTACTGGTTCTCAGCATCGTCAGCGGCGGTGTGGGAATAGCTGTTATCGCGCCGCTATCGGGCTGGATAATCAATAACTACGAATGGAGCGATGGATACCGGAACCTGAGCATTATTACCTGGGTTTTCTTCATACCGATAGGTATATTATTGAAATTTGCTTTCTCAGGCAACATCGATCATTCCCCGGAAAAGAGCGAAGATCACTCAACCGATTCAAATGAGGGCATTCCATCACGTAATTTCTGGATAGCCTTTTTCTACTGGTTCTGTTTATCATTCGTGGTTCACATGGTCATTATCCATATCAGTCCCGATGCATATTCCAATGGTATTTCCCTGGTCCATTCAACCTTTCTGCTGAGCGTATTATCGGGCATAACAATCATATTTGCGTTATTGGTTGCTGGTTTCACCAGTGTCACTGACCGTAAAACGTTAGGCATCATATTCTCCCTCGTAGGTGCAGCGGTTCTGTTCTGGTTGACCGAAGCTGAAAACATGAGTCAATTTTACCTGTTCGCCATCCTGTTCGCCCCTGTCTGGGGTGGAATGTCAGTGATGATGAGTCAACTATATTCATTGGGACGGACCACCTATTTGAATAAATACAACTGCTATTTGGTTATTGGTGCATGGGGATGTGGTGGTGCGCTGGGAGCATACATCGGCGGGCTGTCTATGCGCCTGATGGGGGATTATCATCTTGCTTTGTTCATCAATGCCTGGGTCCTGGTTGCTGCAGCAGTCTTTATCTGGGCAATAAACCCTTCAACACAGTCGAAGCTGGAGGTACAATCAGCCACTGATGAGTGAACACTTACCCACTCATGACGAGGCAATGGCGTTGCTTGGCGAGTATAACCGCAGCGATAGCCTGCTTAAACATGCCTATGCGGTTGAAGGAGTTATGCGGTACCTTGCCCAACAGCTTGGAGAAGATGCCGATAAATGGGCGGTTGTCGGGCTCGTCCATGATCTTGATTACGAGCAATTTCCCGACCAGCATTGTCACAAAACCAAAGAGATTCTTGAGGAACACCAATGGCCCCAGGAATACATTCGGGCGGTTGTATCCCATGGATGGGGTATATACAATGATATCGAACCTCAATCATTGATGGAGAAATATCTCTATACTATAGATGAGCTTACGGGCCTGGTCGCCGCGGCGGCGCTGGTGCGCCCTTCGAAAAGCGTAATGGACCTTGAAGCGAAATCGGTAGTTAAAAAATGGAAGGATAAATCATTCGCGGCCGGCGTGGACCGTTCAGTTATCGACAAAGGGGTCCAGATGCTGGGGATCGAGCGCAATCAAGTTATTACAGATACCATTATGGGTATGCGCCAGGTATCGGAGAAGATCGGGCTTTAAATAATAACCCGGGTGATGCTATGGGGAAACCCAGGCGAATTGAAAAAGATGTTTACATGATCGGAGGGGCGGACCTCTCTCATCCCGACGATTGTGCCGTATATCTGATAGATGCCGGCGGACTTGTACTCATCGATTGCGGGGCCGGCCTTAGCTTTGCGCAATTGCTGGATAACATCCATGTTATGAACCTTTCACCCCAAAACATCAAGGCTGTACTGGTTACCCACGCCCATATCGACCACATTGGCTCTTTGAAACAGTTCAAGGATGAACTCGGGGTTCAAGTCATTTGCCATGAACTGGATGCCGATAACATCGAACAGGGATTCGGTGTTGGCGCCGAATTGTACGGGCTGGATTATTCCCCTTGTCCGGTCGATGTCAAAATCAAGGACGAAGAAACCGTTCTCCAGTTTGCAGAAAAGGATTTGAAAGTGATACACATACCGGGGCACACGCCCGGTAGTATCGCTGCCTACATTGACGTGGATGATAAGCGAATCCTTTTTGGACAGGATGTGCACGGTCCATATTTACCTCAATGGGGTGCAAACCTGGAAGATGCCCGCATTTCATTGCAAAAGCTTATCGACCTCAAGGCCGATACCCTTTGCGAAGGTCATTTCGGTATCTACCGACCTGGAGAAACTGTTCGAAAATATATCAAGGGATACCTCAACAGCATCTGAAAAGACGCTGCTCGGTTTCTCAACTGAGAAAATGCCTTCGCCACAAGATAAGGTCGTTACCGCCAACGGCATAAGCCTTCATTACCTCGAATGGGGTGATGCCGAGTCGTCTCCCATGATCCTGCTTCACGGCCTCTTTGGGAACGCACACTACTGGGATTTCTTCGCCTCAGCTTTAGAGGACGATTTTCACATTATTGCCCTGGATCAGCGCGGCCATGGCGACAGCGGCCGGGCCGAGCATTATGGACCGAAGGAATACGTGGCTGACCTTGCCTGTTTAATAGAAGCCCTCGGTATAACACATTTCACGCTTGTCGGACATTCGATGGGCGGGATCACTGCGGCACTTTACGCTGAACGTTATCCTCACCACGTGGACCGACTGATCATAGTGGATATAGGTCCCGAAATCGATGCGGTGGGTGCCGAACGGATGATAACCGAGATGAGCCTCAGGCCCGAGTGGTTCTATTCTATGGAGGAGGCTTTTGCCTGCCTGAGGGAACTGGAGCCGTTCTGTGCAGATGATTTCCTCTGGCACCAGCTTGAACATTCATTGAAATATGAGGACATGCGGTATGTCTTCAGGTTTGATTCCGCACTTGCCCGAACCGAGATGCATTCGCCGTACTGGTTATGGGATTACCTGGAAAGAATTTTCTGCCCGGCACTGATCCTGCGAGGAAACCAGAGCGATATGCTGGGTCCGGCCGTTGCACAAAAGATGTCGGAGATGTTACAGTCAGGTTCGCTTAACGAAATCGAACGCGCAAGCCACGGCATTCCTGGTGATAATCCAACCGCGTTCCATAATGCCGTTTTGAATTTCCTCCGGGACGGCACACAATAAAAAAGGGCCCGCAATTCGGGCCCTTTTTTATTTTACATAACTATCAGGGTTGACCGTACTTTTCCCGCAGGATCTTCCGCTGGACTTTTCCTGTCGACGTACGCGGTAATTCATCAATAAATACTACGCTGGTGGGACGCTTGAACCCGGACAGCTTCTCTTTACAGAAATCGAGGATCTCTTTCTCGGTGCAGGTCTCGCCGGGCTTGAGAACAATACAAGCTCTTGGATTCTGTCCCCATTCGGGGTCCGGTACACCAATCAGTGATGCATCGGCAACTTTGGGATGTTCATAAAGAACGTTCTCCACTTCCTCAGGCGATATGTTTTCGCCGCCTCGAATGATCATGTCATCCCCACGGCCGGCCAGGAAGATATATCCCTCATCGTCCATATAACCCTTATCGCCGGTATGCAGCCAGCCATCGGCGGTAAGTGTTTTGGCGGTTTTCTCATCATCCTTCCAGTAACCGCTCATCACCCGCTGGCTCTTGGCCATGATCTCACCGACTTCACCCGGCGGCAGGGCCTTACCGTTCTCATCCCAAATCTGAATCTGGACATCCGGCATGGCCCTTCCAATAGAATTGGCAAGCCGGTTGAGTTTCTTGTTCTTCTCTTCTTCAGAAGCATCAGGCGGGATCATGTGATCATCCGGCCCTAACATAGTTATGGTAGAAGCCGTTTCCGTCTGGCCGAACGCATTGATAAACATCACGCCGGGGAAAACCTCTATCGCCTTTTTGATCACTTCAAACGGCATCGATGCCGCACCATAGGTTATCACCTTGAGGCTGGAAAGGTCTTTCTTATTGAAATCCGGGTGCTCGACCACCCATTTGAGCATGGTGGGTACCAGCATGGCCCGGTTGGCCTTCTCTCGTTCGACGGTATCCATCCACTCGCTTGTTTCAAACTGTCGCATCATGGCAATGGAACGCCCTCCGTAGATGGCCGCCATCATCGCCTGGATACCGGCAACATGATACAGGGGAACGGTTAAGACATTCGTCTCCTGAAGGTCGGGATCGACCGGCGTAACATTCTGAAGGGCGTACTCGACAAAAGCGTTGTGACGTATCGGGACACCCTTGGGAAGCCCGGTGGTACCCGCCGTATACATCAGGATGGTGATATCACCATCACCTATATCAGTGAAAACTTCCTCCGGTGAAGAATCTGCCAGCAGTTCTTCATAGTTCGCCATTCCCTCAACCTTGCTGTCCAGCGAAACTACTTGCGGCTGAGACGTAAGATTAGGCTGCATTGATTTCACCATATCGATGTAGCGATCCCCGGTGAACAGAACCTTGGCCTCGGAGTTGTTGAGCATGTGTGTCAGCTCGTTATCCTTTGCCCGGAAATTCAGCGGAACAAAAATAGCACCAACCCTGGCAACAGCGAAATATATTTCGACGTACTGATTGCAGTTTACCTGGAGCACCGCCACGCGGTCCTCTTTCCCGACACCCATTTTCTGAAGCGCATTGGCTAATCGATTAACCCGTTCAGCGACCTCACCGAACGAGTACCGTTTCCCCTCGAAAATGACACATGGCCTGTCAGGGACAATAAGACTGGCAATATTGAGGAACTCTGTCGTATTCATTCAATCAAACTCCTTTTCGTAAGTTATTAACTAAAAACTAGGGATTTATGCTTGCCCTCACCAGTTCCATAACCTGGGACATGGTTTCGCCGGCGCTTTCGTGGATGCAGATATCGGCGCGCGAATCAAGATCGGTCCGGTCACGATTTATTATAGCAAGCCTGGCCCCCGATTGCACTGCATATCGGGGAATGAGGGCCGCCGGATAGACCACCAGTGAGGACCCGATAACGATACATAAATCGCAGGTCATGGCCCGACGCTGGGATTCCATAAGCACCTTCTCGGGCAATGGCTCGCCGAAGAATACGGCATCCGGTTTCAGCAGCCCGCCGCATTTACGGCACTCGGGTATTTCCACACCTTCAACCATCCAGTTGCGGATCTCATCCATCGAATACCGGGATTCGCATTTGATGCAAATGGCCATCTCCAGTGTTCCGTGAACGTGGAAAACCCTTTCGGGAGAATTGCCCGCCTGCTCGTGAAGACCGTCCACATTCTGAGTTACCACGCAATCGAGTTTCCCCATCCTTTCCAGTTCAGCTCCCGCATAATGGGCTGCATTGGGCTGAACGCCTGAACGCGGAATGAAATCGTCCCCTGCCAGTGCCTTCCAGTGCAGCTTGCGTGCCTCGACGTCGTTGAGAAAGCGGTGGATAGTGAACATCTCCGGGTCGTAACGGCTCCAGATGCCGCCCGGACTGCGAAAATCCGCAATACCCGATTCCGTACTCACTCCGGCCCCGGTAAAGATAACGATTCTTTTCGAGCTGATAATGATGTCTGCCAGGCCTCGAACCAGCCGGTCGAAAGCTTCATCCGGCATGCTGCATCCCCCTTTCCACGGCCAGCTTGCGTGCCAGTATCTCTTCGGTTTCCAGCCCCTGCGCCAGCGTCATATCGAGCCCCCTGGTAATAGCCGCCTTGGCATATACCAGGGACAGGGAATCATTTGACATAATCTGCCGGGCAACCGCTTCGGCTTCCGCCAGAAGTTTCTCTCTGGGCACAACGCGGTTTATCAACCCGATGCGCAGCGCCTCTTCAGCACCGATCCGGTTGGCGCTCAGCACGATTTCGGAAACCTTGCCGTGCAGCACCAGGCGGGGCATTGTTTGCGATCCTCCTGCAGTCGGCACCATGCCGAGATTGGCCTCGGGAAGTCCGAATTGAGAATCTTCCGAAGCGATACGGATATCGCAGCACATCGCCATTTCGATACCGGCCCCGAGTGCAAATCCTCCGATCGCAGCAATCATCGGTTTTTGTACGCTGAGGAACATCCCCCACAGGTCTCGTTCCCAGCGAATCGACCGGGCAATAACTTGAGAAGGCGCAGTTCCAAATTCGGAGATATCCGCCCCCGCTGAAAACGCCCGGTCTCCGGCACCCTTGATAATCCCTACGCGCACTTCCGGATCGTCCTTGATTGCAGGTAGAATTTCGTATAATTCGTCACGCATACGAATACAAACAGCGTTCATCGCTGCGGGACGGTTGAGTGTGACCCAGGCAATACCGCCGGTTTTTTCATAGATAATATACTCGAATTCGCTCATATCATTCACCGGTAAAATTGGGAGTGCGCTTTTCCTTGAACGCGTTGATGCCTTCATCACGATCGGTGCTGCTGTGGAGAATAAATGAAAGATCTGCCTCCAGTCCGAGCCCCTGGCTCAGTGTCATGTCCAGTCCCTTACCGATTGCTTCCTTGGCATAACGTTCGGCTATCGGCCCTTTAGAGGCCAGCAGACCGGCCAGCGATTCAGTTTCGTTGACCAGATCGTCGAGGGAATCGACGATCCTGTTAACCAGCCCGATTTCCCCGGCTTCGTTCCCATCAACAGTGGAGGCAGTCAATATGAGTTCGAGCGCCTTGCCGCGCCCCACAATGCGCGGCAATCGCTGAGTTCCGCCACCCGAAGGGATACTGCCATAGGAAACTTCCTCAAAGCCGAAGTTGGCGGTTCTTACTGCGATCCTGATGTCGCAAGCAAGTGCCAGTTCCAGCCCGGACCCGATAGCATCCCCTTGAATCGAAGCGATCACCGGTATCTTAAGCGATGCGATCGCATTGGCTGCGATTGCCGCCGTGGCCGGATCTTCGCCGGGCCGGCCGACGGAAAACGCATTACCCCGTGCCTGAAGGATGGTGACCCGGAGATCGGGATCCTCATTAACCAGCCTGCAGCAGACGGCCAGTTCGTCAGCCATTGCCCCCCCAAGTGCGTTGTTATCTTCCGGTCGGTTCAGCCGGATCGTTGCGACAGCCGGTTTCTTTTCAAATGTGATGTATTTGTAGGCCATTTCGACGCCTCTTATTTAATAATGGTTTTAGCAAAACGTTCGTATTCGCTGTAAATACAACCGCAGTACTTTTGAAAGTAGAGGCCGATTTCCCGGCCGATTTTGTGGCTTTCCCGGAAACCTGCACTGAAATCTTCAAAATGGAATTCCACTCCGTTTTCCGCTGCAGCCCTGTTGCCGACGCGGTGAATCAACTCATGATCCTGATACGGGCTGATCAACAATGTGGTGGTGAAGCGCTCAATTCCCCGCTCGGCAGCAATCTGCGCCGTTCTCTCCAGCCGCATCAGGTAGCAATCTTCGCAACGCTCTCCTTCATGCCCTGTCACAGCGCGAAAGTAATCAACCATCTCATATCCATCCGTAACAATCAACGGAAAATCCCACAACTGCGCCAGTACTTTCATTGCCTCCAGGCGCTTCTGATGTTCGGTATACGGATGAATATTTGGATTGTACCATAGCGCCGAAACATCAAGATTCTGTTCCCGCAGCTTCTGTATAGTGTATGTGGCGCAGGGACCGCAACAGCAATGAAGTAATACCGTGGTCATATCCGGATCGATTCCCCCGATATTATAACAGATACGTACGGTGGTTGGCCAAGACAGTTGCCATTGATGCACTGGTTCATTAGAATTAGTTGTGATGGCTACTTCTGTGAGATACGATGTTGTTGTTATCGGCGCCGGACCCGGCGGTGCCCTCGCCGCCAGGAAATGCGCCGAAAACGGCCTGCATACTCTGTTGGTGGAAAAGCGAAAACTCCCTCGCGACAAAGTCTGTTCCGGAATGGTGATGGGCAGATGGGCGCAGGAAATACTAATAGAAAACTTCGGCCCCATACCCGATAATGTACTGGTACCCCCTCGAAGTTTGCTGGGATATGCAGTCCACGTAAGCGGAACCCAGATACAATTGCTGGATGTTGAAACCCCGATAACCTGGCGTAAACATCTCGATAACTGGATGACCAATCGTGCCCGGGATGCCGGAGCCGAGGTATGGGAGGAAACGCGGCTGATCGCAGCATCTGAGGTTGAAAAGCGATACAGCGTCCGACTGGCGAAAGATGACGGAATTTGCGATGTCGAATGCGCCTTTCTGGTCGGGGCCGATGGCGCAAGATCGGCACTCAGGGCAGCGCTGTTTCCTGAACTAAAGCCCGTCTACTGGCACTGTTACCGGGAGTGTTACAATACCGAACTGGACCTTCCGCCGCGCCGCTTCAACTTTTTCTCCAGCGTCCAAACAGCCCCTTTCTACTTCTGCACTCACGATAAAGACGGTTATATGCTAATGGAGGGCGGTGCGCAAATCGGCCGAATCAAACAAACCGCCGGCGAATCCAGGGATTATCTTATAAGGCATCATGGGCTGGATGCCAATGAGAAGCCAGTATGGAGAGATGGGTGTGTGGAACCGATCCTGTACGGTGAACTATTCAGCGGTACGTTCCGACCTGCCAGATCGAATGCAATGCTGGTGGGGGATGCTGCCGGGCTGAACATGCCGGTTACCGGAGAAGGCGTGGGCACCTCGATGAAAACAGGAGCTGAAGCGGCGAATGCCATCATTCAATCGGTAAAGCAGAATCAGCCGGCTGAAGCCCTGTATATGGAAACAATCGAGGATATCATCGACCGGTTCAAGGATATTTACCAGCATTCCCGGATAATCAAAGCGGCCGCTGCAGGTGGGGATGCCAAGGCATTATCGGATGCATTGCTGCAATCCTGGGACCGTGCCCTTAAATTATTCTAAGGGCGCTTTCTATTCACCAGGCTTTCCAGACTGAACAAGTGTTTTTTCGGCTGGAAAAAGATAAGGATCAGCGATGCAATGATAATCAGGCAGTCCATGATAATGGCCTGTTCCACTGGCAGGATGGTTAATTCACCAAAGCAACTGCCGCAATGCTCATCACCTCGGGAGATCGCCGTAACATTGGCAACCATGAAGCTGATCGCCATCAATAATGAGACAATGGCACTTATGCGCACCATGATGGCCAGCACCAGGTAAGCCCCGAAAATCAATTCCACCCAGGGCAGACTATCGGCATAAGCCGTTGCCAGAAAATCGGGCAGGATATCATATCCCTTCACCACACCCACAAACTCTTCATGATGGGGGAACTTGGTCACCGCTGACGTGATGAACATGATGCCCAGTAATCCCCTCAGCACGAGAAATAAATAGGCATTGGAAAGCCATTTACTCAATTTGCTCATTGCCCTGACCCGCCTGTCTTTTTCAATTCCAGTTCGATTGCCTGAACCAGATCCTCCAGTGTACCGGGATACTTTTCGTATTCTTTGCCGTTGATAAACACCCCGACAAAATAAATGCCTTGTGCAACTGCTTCCTGCTTTGCTGCCTGTACCGAATGAAGAAATTCATTAGATTTGAGAGCATCCGACACTTCATTTGAAGACAGTCCCACCGCAGTTGAACCGGCAACGATTTCTTCAATACTGGTCGGAGGATTGTCTAAGAACTCCTCGTACAGACCCCAGAACATCCCCTGGCTTCCGGCATACTCCAGGGCTTCAGCTACCTCGTTGGAGAAATCCGATTCCGGATAATGGTGATAAATGAAACGGAGACGTTCGGGATACATCTCTAATGCCTGAGCGATCAAGAGCCCCTTTTCCACGCAAATATGGCACGTGAAATCAACATATGCATCTATGGTAACCGGGGCATCTTCCGGACCGAGGCAATAGCCGCTGCAATCCCCGTTTCCCGGCTCAATTTTTCGCTCACCGGCACTATCCCACAGAAAACTGCCGGTTGTTACGGCTATGATGGTAACGAAGGCCACCGAGATCAGGTTGAGCGAGCCGATCGCCAGGGCCGCGAAGCCGGCGGTCCACAACAGGCCGAAGACGAGCGTCAGCATGACGCTGGCGACGAGCCAGCGCG
>CAZDMY010000002.1:0-7535 GCA_964506405.1 uncultured Dehalococcoidia bacterium
TAGTGGCCGTTCCCATATCTATGACAATGAGGGGCCCCCCGTAAAGGTAATGCCCGGCGACCGCATTGACGATTCTATCGGGGCCTACTTCGCGAGGATTATCCATCAGTATACTCACGCCGGTCTTTACGCCGGCTTCTACCAGCAACGGGGTGATATTCAGGTAACGCTGGCAGAAATCTCGAAACACCGGCACCAGCGGCGGACTGACGCTGCAAATCACCGCTTGATCTACGTCGCCCGGAGCAAGCCCGTTATGGGCCAATAAACCCAGGATGATAACCGCATATTCATCGGCCGATTTGTAAACATCAGTACCCAGATCCCAGTTGAGGAAAAGTTTGTCCTCCCTGAACAGGCCTACGTCTATGTTGGTGTTGCCGATATCGATTGCCAGTAACATATGATCACGACTTGCGTTTAGTGGAACCATTATAGCGGACTCGGTGCAAGTTGACAAATATGGGTGCTCAAGGTTGATCGGTAACAGCAGGCAGCATTTGCACAACACTCATCAGCCTTAAGGCCTTCTGGGTATCGCTGGCCACCCGGGCGCTATCGGAATTGGCAAACCGGTATTTGAACAACCAGTAGGTAAATTCATCCATCTCCCTGAGGCTAAGGTCTTCGTGATAAGGCCGGCGTTTTTCCTTAAGAAAGCGATTCCATAACTCCTCTTGTCCTGCGCCGTATATTCTCCGAAAGAGCTTACCATCAGAATGGCTGGAATGTGGCCGGCTATGATTTTCCTTATCAATTTCCAGTTCAACCGCAAGTTGAAGTGCCTGTTCTACCACGATCCCATAGAAGTAATTGAGAAACGCACTGTATTTTTTTTTGCCGATATAGTCTTTGAATTCTTGCAGGGAGACGCTGAGTGGTGTTTTCCCGAACAGCATTGCAATCCGCTCTTCTTCCGGGATATGTCCTTTGAGTTCATGACATATTCTTTCCGCCAGAAGGCTCCAGTCGAACGCTTCGCCTGAGATCAGATAGCAGTATTTCCGTCCGTTGTATTCCTCTTCGGGAACCGTCCAGCGTCCGATGGTTTCAAGCATGGCCAAATACCAGTGTCTGCCTTCGGCAATGGATTTTTTCAGATCTTGAATCAGTTCGTTCGGATCCATCCGTTATTCCTCAGATAAAGGGAGTATCCTTCAACGATGCCGGTTAGCCAGATATGTATCATCTCCTCTTCCCATTCGCCGGGGATACATGGAGATGCCTGCTCCATAATACTCCGGCTGATCGTCTCCGGACTCATGTTGCGGGTAAGGCATGCTTTGATGGTTTCTCCGTAGAGGAAGGTATTTTCCATTGCCCGGCTGATCCGGTCTAAGGCGTTGTTTCTCATCCCTCCATGGGAATAAAAGAGCATTTCCGGCTGGAGGTCTTTCAATTTTTGCATAGTTTCGAGGCAGTCGGTCAAATTGAATCCCGGTGCTGCTGCTGCCGGCAGCGGATCGGAAGTGTCCATTCCCGCCGCCTCTCCACAGAAGACCCCTCTGGTTGAATGATCAAAAACTGCCACATGGTGCGGGGCGTGTCCGGGGGCGTGGAGAAATGTGAAATTACGACCATCAATACCAATTGTCTGGTTGTCTTCAACCACCATCAGTTGATCGGATGGCACCGGAACAATTGGACCGTAAAGCGATTCAAAATCTCCTCCGTAGGTGAATCGTGTGCTCTGGATGAGTTTATCGGGATCGATCAAATGTTTGTGGCTGATCGGATGCGCGATGACTTTTGCATTAGGGTAAATCTGAGCCAGCTTCCCCGTTCCACCACCGTGATCCATATGGATATGTGTCGGAATGATCCAATCGAGCGTTTTCATCCCGACTTTTTCCATCCCTTCATGGATAGCAGGCAAGGCGGTTGCGGGGCCCGGCTCGATAAGAATGCCCCCGTCGATATTAATCAGGTACGATGACAGGAGAAGCCCGACTCCGGGCACGGGCGTTTCCAGCCAGAATGTATTTGCGGCAACTTCTTTAATCTTCATGACGGTAAAAATTCAGGTAATATTATATTATAGCGCTTTTAGAAAGTGGAATTCGAAATGCCCAAGCCGAAAGCCTACGTTGATTACAACAAATGCGATCCCGAGTTATGCCCTGAAGGCTCATGCCTGGCTGCGATGGAATGCGAGCTTAAGATACTCCACCAGGATGCCCCTTACGAACCGCCGGAAGTGACGGCTGCACCGTGTAAGGGTTGCTTCAAGTGCCTGCTGGTATGCCCGGCAAGGGCGATTGTAAAGATGTGAAGCAAACCTATTTCCCTTTGAAACTGGCCTCACGTTTTTCCATCATAGCCGCAATTGCTTCTTTGGAATCCTCTGAAGTAATGCAGATGCCCTGACATTGTGCAGCCAGGTCGAGCGCGCTGGAAAAATCGGATTGCAGTCCCCGGCGCATTTGCAGTTTTGAAAGCCTGATGGCCAGTGGGGGCATTTGAGCGATCTTGCCAGCCAGTTCGCTGGTTTCCTTTTCAAGTTCGTGGGCCGGCACCACTTTATTGAGGATGCCCAGTTTCTCCGCTTCCCGGGCATAGATCATATCGGCGGTGTAGATCAATTCCGCTGCCTTCGGCAGACCCACGACTCTCGGCAACAACCAGACACCGCCCGTGGCCGGAGTTAATCCCACCCGCGTAAACCCTTCGTTGAATCGAGCATTTTCCGATCCCACCCTCAGATCACACGAAAGCACCAGGTCGAATCCCCACGAACTGGCAGCCCCCTGGACAGAGGCAATGGTAGGAATACTGAGTTCGTACAGGGGCAGCATGACATCCCGATACATCTTCCGCAAACCCGTACTGATCTCCTGGGCGGTGGTTCCCAGTCGGGTCGGATCGGTATCGCTTATATCGCCTCCCCCACAAAACACCTTATCGCCGGAAGCTTTCAGCACCATGACGCGGATCTCAGGATCGTCTGATATCTCTTTTAAGGCCGCGCCCAGTTCTCGTTCCATCACTCTATTGATGGTATTCTTCTTCTCCGGACGGTTCAGGGTAAGCGTCACAATGTGGTTTTCTTTATCAAGAATGATCGTTTCAAAATCCATGATCCGTTCCCCCTGTTTCTTTTTGTGAATTCAGGCGCCCCAGATAGTCATCTGCTACCGATAATATAAGCATCGCTCAAGGCTGTCAAACTGACCCGAATCGCCGGCCAAATTCCGCTTTACAATAAAAACCCGCCATGCTACAATTCAGGCGATTTCACCATTACTTTTGCAAAGGGCATCTCTCTATCAAAGGAGCAGATCAATGAAACAGTCAATCGAGACCTTTCTGGACTATCTTTCCGTCGAAAAGGGCTTTTCACCAAATACTCTCGCTGCCTACAAAAACGACCTCGGACAGTTCATGGAATACATTGAATCGGAGTTAGCAAAAAGGGACCTTAAGCCCGACTGGTCCTCGGTTGACCGTGAAATGTTGCTCAGCTATATGGTCAATCTGAAAGAGCGCAAATATGCCCCGGCTACGATCAGCCGAAAAACAGCCGCGATGAAGTCGTTCTTCAGTTTCCTTTTGAAAGAGCGTGCCATTAAAGAGGACCCGACCGAGAAGCTTACCGGAGCAAAGGTGGGGCAGGCCTTACCGCATGTGCTATCTGTCGCTCAAGTCGAAAGCCTCCTTTCTCAACCGGATGGCCGGTCAACACCAGAGGGAAAACGGGATAAGGCCATGCTGGAACTTCTATATGCCACCGGTATGCGGGTAACCGAAATCATTACGCTGAATGTAGAAGACATCAATCTGGATGATGGCTACGTGCGCTGCTTTGGAAAAGGGTCCAAGGAGCGGATCATTCCATTCCACGAACGGGCTTTGAAAAGCCTGTTGATATATATGAGTGAAGGACGCAACCTGCTTACCAGTGCAAACGAGCGGGCTTTATTTGTGAACCGCAGGGGGCAGAGGCTCACCCGGCAGGGATTCTGGGTGATCCTTAAAAACTATGCCAGAGCGATAGGCATAGAGAGCGAAATCACGCCCCATACGATACGTCACAGCGTGGCAACTCATCTGCTTCAGAGTGGAAAGATGAACCTGCGCGAGCTGCAGGAGTTCCTCGGACACGCCAATATCGCCACCACCCAAATTTATACTCATCTGACCAGCGAGCATGTTCGCAGGGTTTACGAAAGTTCCCATCCCAGGGCTAAATAGCGATCGAAGGTCCGATCATTTATGAATTTTGAAAGTAAGTGGATCCGGGCTGGTGACTTCAATACACATTATCTGGTAGGCGGCCAGGGACCGCCACTCGTGCTGATCCATGGAGCCGGTGCGCGAACCGGGGATCAGGAATGGAAGGCAAACCTGGGGGTGCTGGCCGGTCACTATCAGGTGTATATCCCTGAGATGGTAGGATTTGGCAACAGCGATAAGCCCAGGATAGATTATACGATTCCGCTTTTTTCAGAGTTTTTCAGTAATTTCATATCAGCGTTGGAACTGCGTTCCCCCAGCCTTCTTGGGCATTCCCTGGGGGGTGGCATTGCCCTGGATTTCACCTTAAGATACCCCGGAAACGTTAGTAAACTCATCCTCGTAGATACAGCGGGGTTGAGCGAAGAACTCGGATTCCTCGGAAAGCTGCTATTCCCCGTATTTACTACGATCGCCAGATTGCGAGGCGACCATGTGTTCGTTTCACTGATGACCGGTGGCAATGGCGGGGAACCTGTAAAGACATTCATGGACCGATTACATGAAATCGAGGTGCCGACCCTGATATTATGGGGGGGATGGGACGGCTACCTGCCGGTACGTCTGGCACACGAAGCTCATCAACGGATGCCAAACTGCCGGTTGCATGTTTTCCCCAGATGCTGGCATGCACCCCAGAAACAGCGGGCTGATGAGTTCAACCGCCATGTGCTTGAATTTCTAGCGGAATAGGAAATGGCAATCTTTATTGGCGTAATTGGCGCAGGCGCTTGTTCATCTACCGAAGCCCAAATGGCACGGGAAGTGGGACAGGAACTGGCAAGAAAGGGGGCGGTCCTGATATGCGGAGGGCTCGGCGGCGTAATGGAGGCGGCCTGCAGGGGTGCAAGAGAGGCAGGAGGCCAAACGATCGGAATCCTGCCCGGCAACAGCGCGGCTGATGCCAATCCATATGTCGATTTTCCCATAGTTACCGGTATGGGCGAAATGAGAAACGTTGTAATTATCAAATCATCGCGGGTGATCATCGCCATTGGTGGTGAATTCGGCACCCTCTCGGAGATCGGGCATGCCCTGAAAAACCGGGTTCCCGTTATCGGGCTGAATACCTGGGAGCTATCGAAACAAGGGAGGGAAATCAGTGGGATTATTCGCGCTCAAGACCCTGTCGAAGCCGTGGAAAAAGCTATGGGTCTGATACAAACCTGATCCTTAAAAGGGGGGCAAGATGAAAATTGAAAAGATCAAAGCCAGGGAAATCCTCGATTCCAGAGGCAATCCAACGGTCGAGGTAGATGTATTCCTTTCCGATGGAGCTATGGGGCGGGCGGCGGTACCCTCCGGTGCCAGTACGGGAAGCCATGAAGCACTCGAGCTTCGTGATGGAGACAAACAGCGGTTCGGGGGCAAAGGGGTATTGAATGCCGTGGCCAATGTGAACGACAAAATTGCGCCCGTGCTGATCGGGATGGATGCCTCTGAGCAGGGAGAAATCGACCGGACCATGCTGGTGATCGACAGCTCCCCTTCCAAATCAACCCTGGGCGCAAACGCCGTTCTCGGTGTTTCCCTGGCGGTGGCATATGCCGCCGCCAGCTCGGCCGGGCAGCCTCTGTATCGCTACCTGGGCGGTGAGGAGGCTCGAATATTACCGGTGCCACTTATGAACATCCTGAACGGAGGGAAACATGCTGCCGATTCCGTGGACCTGCAGGAATTCATGATCGTGCCGGCCGGTGCTGTCAGTTTTTCCACCGCCCTGCGAATGGGCGCGGAGATTTATCAATCCCTGAAAAAGCTGCTAAAGCAGAAAGGCCTGGGCACTTCAGTTGGGGATGAAGGTGGATTCGCTCCCTCACTGCCCACCAACCGGGAAGCGGTTCAGGTGATCGTCGATGCCATCGAAGCGGCCGGGTATCAGCCGGGAACGGATTGCTTTATTGCCCTGGACCCGGCCTCGAGTGAGTTTTTCGTTGACGGCCACTACGATCTGGCCAAAGAAGGCCGCAAGCTGACCAGCAACGAAATGGTCGATTATTACGTTAATCTGGTCTCCGAGTTCCCGATCATCAGCATCGAGGATGGATTGGCTGAAGACGACTGGGAAGGCTGGCAGATAATCACTGAAAAGCTTGGCAGCAAAGTCCAGATCGTCGGCGATGATCTCTATGTAACTAACCTGGAACGGATCAACAGGGGGATTCGCTTGAAAGCCAGCAATTCCGTCCTGATAAAACTGAACCAGATCGGAACGCTCACCGAGACACGATCAGCCATCGAACGAACTCACAAAGCAGGCTGGACAGCGGTGGTCAGCCATCGGTCCGGCGAAACCGAAGATACGACCATCAGTGACCTGAGTGTTGGATTGAACACCGGCCAGATCAAAACGGGTGCTCCTTGCCGTTCCGAACGAGTGGCAAAATATAACCGGCTCCTGCGCATCGAGGAAGAACTGGGCGGCCGCGCAAAATACGCCGGGTTGAGGGCTTATGCCAGTCTGGGTCGATAGGAATCTGATTTCATCACCCCCAGAATCGTTAGAAAAACTAAATGCCTGCTGGAGAGTTACCATCTTGAGTGTGGTTTTGTTTTACTGCCGCTTGCATGTTGATTGAATTTGATGATATAGATGTGTATAATAGTTACACATAATGATGAGGTAAAAACATGAAGAAGGTAATCCAGGTTCCCATGGATGAGGCATTGCTCGAGAATCTGAACTATGTATCGAAGCGCCAGGATAGACCGAGGGCTGACCTTATTCGGGAAGCATGTCTGCATTACCTTGAGCAACTGCAGGTATCGGAGCTCGATACTGCTTACCAGCGGGGGTATGAGCGCATTCCCGAGCACTCTGCATGCGGCGAAGCACAAATAGCGGTTATGGCACAAGTTCTTCCCGAGGAAGAATGGTAGATGGAGCGGGGTGAGATCCGGTGGGCTGACCTGCCGGCTCCAATAGGCAGACGTCCCGTCCTTCTCTTATCGAGAAATGCCGCGTACAAGGTCCGAACATCGATTACAGTGGCCATCGTAACGCGTACGATTCGAGAGATACCGGTCGAAGTGGTGTTAGACCCATCGGACGGGATGCCGTTGCGGTGCGTGGTCAACCTGGATGACATTCTTACTGTTCCCGTAAGCACTTTAAAAGACCGTTTGGTAACCCTTTCGCCCGAAAGAATGGCCGAGGTTGAAAAAGCAATCAAATTTGCACTTGATATTAGTATATGAGGTTTATCGAGTTCAGGGAGACTTTTCTACGATAACTGCTTCACTTGAAATGCAGTAACCTTGAAACGGAGCATAACACTTGGAGATAATACCGGGAATACACC
>CAZDMY010000002.1:7545-24320 GCA_964506405.1 uncultured Dehalococcoidia bacterium
TAAACTTCCATTGAAGGACAACCCTCTCGAATACATCAATGCCTATCTGGTCCAGGGTACCGGGGGATGGGTGCTTATCGATACGGGCTGGTATGATGAGGAATCCTTCGAGGCTTTCTCCCGGCATCTGCAGCAGATGGAAATCGATTTCAAAGCAATCGATCTGATTATCTGTACTCACATTCATCCCGATCACTTCGGCCTGGCCGGAAGGCTCCGCCAGGTTTGCGAGGCGGAGCTTGCGCTCGGTGAAGTCGAGAAGGCATTCATCGATTCCGCTTCGGAGTGGGGGCCCACTTTGTTTAGTGAAATGAATCGATGGATACTGAGTAACGGCGTCCCGGAAGATTACCTGACAGTATTCAATCAGGCATCATCCGAAGCGCTCGAACTGGTGGTTCCGGCCGTCCCTGACAAAGGCCTCCGTAACGGCGAGGTTATCTCCACCGGCGTTTTCGATCTTGAGGTCATCTGGACTCCCGGACATTCACCAGGACATATTTGCCTCTATGAAAGAACCAACCGTATTCTGTTTTCCGGCGATCACATCCTTCCTGTAACCACGCCTAATATAAGCATCCACATCGAGGCAAACGGCGATCCGCTTGGCGATTATCTGGGGTCTCTGGAAAAGACCGGAAACCTCGACATGGCACTGGGGCTGCCGGCTCATGAGAACCTGTTTACCGATCTCCCCAAACGTATCGATGAATTACTTGATCATCACAAAGGCAGAAAACAGGAGATCCTGCAGGCGCTCAATTCCAAACCGAAAACGGCGTTTGAGATCTCTTCGGAGATCACGTGGATGGAGGGCGAGATGCAGTGGGACGACTTGCTGCCCATCGACAAACGAATCGCAGTCACCGAGGCGTTGGCACACCTGGAGTCTTTAAGAGGTGAGGGTCGAATAAGTAGATTTACGGAGAGCAATCTCCTGCTTTACCGGCTCGCTTAGCATCCTGATGTTATTACAGAGCACACCCAAAGAAATCCTGCCGGGCATCTATGCGATAAGGCTTCCGCTGGAGAATAACCCGGCCGGGCATATCAATACGTATCTGATCAAAGGCATAAAAGAAGCGGTGATGGTCGACACCGGATGGAATGATCCGGTCGCACTCCAGGACTTGATAGATCAATTGAAGACACTTCAGATGCGTTTTGAAGACATCGACCGAATAATCTACACCCACATTCACCCCGATCATTTTGGCCTGGCCGGGATTATTAATTGTAAGTATGGTACCAAACTTGCTGTTCATAGAGAAGGACCAGGATTTATCCATCACCGCTACTATGGCCGGGAATCGTTCATCAATGAACTGGGAAACTGGCACTTGCTTCATGGGGGAACAAAGGAAAACGCCGATGCGGTAATAGAAATGTCCACCGACTATTCGAATCACGTGGAGCCGGTCATTCCGGAGCACTTACTTGAAGATAGAGAAACGATTACTATCGACCCATTCCGATTCAGAGTGATCTGGACGCCGGGCCACGACAACGATCACATTTGCCTGTATGAAGAAGAAAGAGGGATACTCATTGCCGGTGACCAGGTCCTGCCCGATACAATCCCGCATATTGGAGTTCATGCCAAGATTTCCTTTGATCCTCACACCAGTTACATGCAGTCGCTGAACGTACTGCGGGATTTGAAGATCGATCTGGTGCTGCCCGGACATGACCATGTGTTTGCCGATCTGACCGGCAGAGTGGATACCCTGATTTCCTACCATGAGCGATTGAAAGAAGCGGTATACAAGGTCGTATACGGTGGTCCTAAGACCGCATATCAGATCGCCCGGGAAATCGACTGGATAGAAGGACAGATTGAATGGACCACACTTGCGCCGGTGGTTCAGGCCGGGCTGGTAACCAAGTGCCTGAGTTACCTTAAAGCGCTTAACAATGAAGGCAAAGTGGCAGAAGATGTCGACAAAACCGGGGTGAGGATTTACAATGCCACCTGAAAGTTTATAATGGTGGTAAAGACCATGAAAGAGAGCAAAGCAGCTTTTCAGAGACCGGAGATATTCCGTCCGCCCAGCGAGGCACCCAGCTATTTTCTGCCGTTGACGCGAGGGTGCTCCAACAATACGTGTACGTTTTGCCGCTATGGCGGATCCAGTCTCCAGATTAGAGATATCGAGGAGGTTAAACAGGAAATCGATGCTCTGGACCTGTATCTGCGGGAAGGATTGGTAAACCCGGCGGTTCATCCCGCTGTCTACGCGCTGGCACCGCAGATGAACTCCAAACGGGTTTTCCTGCAGGACGGAGATGCTCTGGTTTACCCTTACCCGAAGCTTGTAGAAGCGCTTCAATACCTGAATGACAAATTCCCCTGGATTGAACGTATTGCCGCCTATGCCACACCGCAGGATCTTATGAGAAGATCAGTGGATGAATTGAAAACCCTCAAAGACTTGAAGCTGGATATTGTTTATGTGGGGCCGGAAAGCGGTGATGATGAAGTGCTCAAACGGGTGAATAAGGGAGTTACGCGGGCCGAGATCGTCCAGGGATGCCAGAAAGCCAAAGCGGCAGGTATTGCCCTTTCGCTGACCGTGCTGCTGGGATTGGGTGGCGTTGAGGGGAGTGAACGTCACGCCCGGGAAACGGCGGGCATCCTCACCGAGATCGATCCAGAGTTTGCCGGCGCATTAACCCTTACCCCGATACCAGGGACACCTCTTTATGAGGATATACAAAGGGGCAGGTTCGAGTTAATATCACCCTTTCAATCTCTGGAAGAACTGAGGATAATCATTGAAAACGCTCAATTCACCCATTGTTTTTTCAGTTCAATGCACGCCTCTAACTATCTTTCGATCCGCGGGATTCTACCAGATGAAAAAAAGCGAATGCTCAGTCAATTGGATAAGGTTATCAGCAAGCAGGACGATTCATTGTTGCGGCCGGAGTTCTTGAGAGGTCTGTAATCCGGGCAATGTAAAAGGGGGAAACCGGGCCATGAGGAAAATAACCGTTTCATTATCAAAAGGAGGGGTGGGTAAGACAACCACCGCTGTCAATCTGGCACATGGTTTAGCCCTGGCTGGAGAAAGGGTTCTGCTGATCGACTGTGATACTCAGGGGCATTCGGCCAAAGCTTTGGGTGTCAATCCGGATCTGGGGCTGGCGGATTTACTTACGGAAAGTGCCAAACATGAAGATGCCATGTTCGAAGCCAGGGAACGGCTGTTTATTCTCGCCGGCGGCCGCACACTGGCAGGGGCTAAAAGGGAAATCGACCGAAGGACTTTCGGCGGTGAAATGGCGCTTTCGGAAGCGATGGCGCCACTTGAAGGCCAGTTTGATTTTGTAATCCTGGACACGGCCCCAAGCCTTGATATTCTCAGCATCAATGTGCTTTTCTATGCCAAAGAGGTGCTTACACCGGTCTCTCCCGATATTCTTACTCTGCACGGCGTGATCGATTTTTTGCAACAAAGCGTAATGGGAGTGCAAAAATATCACAAAGAGCTGGTCGTTAAGTATATTGTTCCGACCTTCTATGACCTGAGGGTGAAAAAGAGTAACGAGATTCTGGACCAGTTGAAGAAGTATTTTCCCGAGCAATTATGTGAGCCGATACGATACAATGTCCGGCTTTCGGAGGCCCCCGGTTTCGGACAGACGATTTTCGAATTCGACCCCAAATCGACAGGTGCTCAGGGGTATCACGCATTAACAGAAAAGGTGAGGAGCGATGGTAGATAGAAGAAACACACCGGACATTCTGGGAGACTTGCTTGGCGGAAGCCCGTCCCGATCCTCATCCGAATCGGAGGGAAAGGAAAGCGGCAAAGCCCTGCTAAAGCAGCGAAGAGAAATACCTAAAATCCCCATGCCGGAGGGTGTTCCCGACGGTGATCTCAAGTATTTCGAGAGTTTACTGGAGCATGCCGGTAGTGCGCTCGTGCTGGTAGCAGAGGTCCTGGGGAAACAGAAACTGGTTGACTGGCTGGAGGAAATGCTCGATATCTTTGCTTCGGATACCAGCGTGGCTTCCCGAAAAGCCCCGGGAGCGAGTTTCAAACAGAATATTGCTGCCTGGGCCGAAAAACACCTCGGGGCGCGGCATACCGATACCAACCATTTCGCCCATGGCTTGCTGGTCACTAATCCCTATGAAGTGGATATCCGAGCCAATTTCAAAGGCGAAGGGGCGCAGCGCGATCTTGATGTATGGATCGAGTGCATGGATCTGGAAGAAACCGTAAAAAAACGCGATATTATGAAGCTTGTCCAGAAGGCAACGGATGTTTTTCATGCCGCGCATACGGATAAACAGGAATTCTGGTTCGACAGACTGATACTGGTGACCACTTCATCGTTTGCACCTGAAGCACTGGATCTTGCGGACCAGGTAGGTGTGAGTTGCGTCACGTATGATGGTACCAGTTTCTCATTCAAGAACAAAAGTAACTGGAAACTGAAACCCAACTGGCTCCGGGATGCCCAGGCAAGCGAAGGCATCACCTGGCATCAGCAAAAAAAATGAGTAAACAGGGGCGGGATTGGAATCTCGCCCCCTGTTTTTCACCCTCCAACTTCCCGGTATTACCACTTGCAGTATTAATGACAACGTAGTACTATATATACCAAATCGACGCACGCTCGTCACGTTCTCAAGAAGCTGGTTTTTGAAGACCGGGGGAGGCTGAGTGCAAAAAAGCCGGTATCAAACCCTCGGACAGACTGGTTGCATGAAGGAGCAGCTATGTTCGATGTAAGTTTAGGGATCGGGCTTATCCTGATCGGTTTCGGTGTGCTGACACTGGCAGGCGGTCTTGCTCTCTGGGGAACAACCAGGCTTTTCAATGTAGGTGGGAATATCCAGGCGCTGATGATTGCCTACATCATTTCCTCCTTAATATGGATGATCCCTTATATCGGCGGGCTTCTTGGAGCGGTAGTCCTGGTATTTCTAATCAAACAGTTCACCAGCGCCGAAACAGGGCCCGCGATCGGAATGATGTTGATATCCGATATCGTTGGGGTCGGTGCGGTTTTCCTCGTGTATATCGTTATTCTAAGCGAATCCGTTGTCTACTATTAAAACCGGGGACGGCTTGTGGCCCTGTTTGGGTGCCCCGTCTGCTTGTCTTGGCCTCAATGGCCGGGTATAATGAATGTTTGTTAGACAAAGATGGGGATTGGTGTAGCGGTAACACAGCTGACTCTGGATCAGCAACCACAGGTTCGACTCCTGTATCCCCAGCCATTTTTTCCGTAAATAATCCAGCCCCTGGACCTTTGGAACAGTGCTCCCAATTCCGGTATGCCTGAATCCATCTATTATTCCTCGTTCTTTCTTGACAGCAATGGCGCAGAAGTTTAGCATACGATAGTATTTCGACAATCACCAGGAGAAGCACATATGAGAGGGGATATACTCATCATCCAGGAATGGCATAAGAAGGCCGGGAGGGAAGCTGCTGAACTTGTTATTCCCCGAATTGCAGATAGTCATAAATATGTGATCACCGTAGCCGGGGAATCCGGAAGCGGGAAGTCCGAGATCGCCCAGGTCATTGCCGAGTCTCTTGGTGCAAAGGGGATCGATTGCATCATCTTCCAGCAGGACGATTACTTCATTCTTCCCCCGAAATCCAATGAGAACAAAAGAAGGCAGGATATCGACTGGGTGGGTGCTAACGAGGTGTTGCTGGATTTGATGGATCGAAATCTGAAGGATTTCAAGAACGGTGAAACTCAAATAACCAAACCTGTGGTGATCTTTGAGGAAGACCGGATCGACGAGGAAACAGTTGATACGGGAGGTTGTAAAGTTGCTATCGCGGAAGGCACCTTTACTACCACCCTTAACAATGTTGATTGCCGCATATTCATCGACAAGACCTTTCATGAAACTAAAAAAGCACGGTTGCTCCGCGCCCGTGAAGAGCAGGATGATTTCCTGGAAACCGTACTCAAGATCGAACATAAGATTATCTCCTCGCATAAACGTCTGGCCGATCTCCTGGTCGCAGGAGAATACGATGTGGAGCTGAATCCTGAAAAGGGGAATTGATATGATCAATAGAATCGCCATGCTAAGCACTCACGGATATTTCGATCCGGTTCCCCAACTGGGCAGAACGGATACCGGCGGTCAGGTTGTTTATGTATTGGAGCTTGCCAAAGCCCTCACCACGCATCAGGTCAAAGTGGATATCTACACGCGCTGGTTCGATAAATCAAAACCGCAAATTGACCCGGTACCGGATTGCCCGGACGTACGCGTTATACGTATCCCAGCCGGGCCTTGGGAGTTTATCCCCAAGGAATTCCTCTATGATGTCCTGCCGGAACTGGCCGAAAACATGGTCGGGTTCATCCATGAGAACGGCCTGGGTTACGACTTGTATCACGGTCACTATGTAGATGCCGGGATTGTGACGCTGGATGTTGCCGAAGCGCTGACCAAACCGGCCTTTTTCACCCCTCATTCACTGGGAGCATGGAAGCGCGACCAGATGGGCGGCGATCCCGAGGAGATGGAGAAAACATTCAATTTCATTCATCGCATATCGGAGGAAATCCGTGTTTTCAAGGGAGTCAACGCTCAGACACTGACCACGCAGTTGCAAATGGAAAAACTGATGGAGTTGTACAATTACGGTGCAGGGAATATTGTGGTCATCGAACCCGGAACGGATGTTCACACCTTTCACCCGCTGGCTCCGGGTGAGAAAGATGTGGAGATCAACCTGCCTCAGAAATATGTTTTTTGCATCAGCCGGATCGATTCCAACAAGGGCCACGACATGCTGCTGCGTGCCTTCGATATTGTCCGGAAGGAAGTGGAGGATGTGGATCTCGTTATTGGAGGAGGATCACCGAATCCCAAGCAACGGGAACTGGATATCAAAGCCGGCATGAACGAGATTGTGGAAGAATGCGGGATGCAGGACCGGGTTCATATTATCGGTTACGTTCCGGACGAACTGATGGCCCCCTACTATCGCCAGGCCCGGTTGTTTGCGCTTCCCTCACTTTTCGAACCCTTCGGCATGACCACCACTGAAGCCATGGCCTGTGGAACGCCTGTCGTTGCCTCGAAATTCGGCGGCATCAAGACCGTGATCAAGCCGGGGGAAAACGGCATTCTGGTCGATCCCAAAGATCCAGGGGAGTTTTCGTCCGCTATGATCGATTTACTCAAAGATAGAGAAAAGGCGCAGCGTATCGGCAAAGCTGGTGCCCGGTTAGTTAAGGAACATCTGAGCTGGGAAGCCATCGCCAGGCGTCATTTAGATTTCTATGATCGATTTATGTAGGGGAACAGCTTTACCTGCAAATAGTCATTATACAGAAGCCGGGTTTCCTACAGCCGTTACATCTCAGGCAAACATGCTCTTAATGCTGAATCCTTTTCCCGATGATGCAGATAGATGCATAGTATGTGAGATATACCACTGTTGTCCCCGTTTCCTCTAATTTCCAGCCAGAGTTTCAATGCCAGTTCGCATTTGACAGACTGTTTTTTACGGTGGTACAATACACTACCTAAAAGTACCACGGATGACAGAACACGGGCTGAAATACGTACGATTGTAGCTCGGTTACAGTATCGAAGTATCAGCATTGTTCATGAGGCATCCTCAAGCACAATGGTCCGGGAATGCCTGCATTTTAACTGTGTATGGGAATTCCCCAATTATGAGAGACAGAAAAGGTACGAAAAAGCCGGCCCGAAAGGAATCCAAACAACTCCAGGATCAACCGTTTGGCGCTCTAAAACAGGCGGAAATTGATTTATCCCGACTGGCTGCGATTGTGGAAAACACCAGTGATCTGGTCTACGTAGCACTACCGGATTTTTCGATTATATATATTAACCCCAGAGGAAAAAGTCTACTCGGCTGGTCAGACGATACCATTCTACTCAGCCCTAAAATACAAATGGCTCACCCTCCCTGGGTTGCTAAAACCATTCAAGAAAAAGCAGTTCCCATAGCAATGCGAGATGGTATTTGGACCGGAGAAACGGCGATACTGAGCCCTGATGGTTCAGAGATTCCTGCCTCGCAAGTCATCATATCTCACAAGTCTTCCACCGGAGAGTTGGAGTACCTTTCCACTATCATTCGTGATATTTCAGAACACATAGAAGCAGATGATGCTTTGCGTGAGAGTGAAGAGAAATACAGGACGATTTTTGAATCCGCCAGTGATGCTATTTTCACAGTGAAACTGACCAATGAAGGTCCTATTTTCCAGGAGTTTAATTCTAATGCACTGGAGATGTTCGGATGTGCCAAAGATGACCTTGTCGGTGCGTCTCCACTAGCGTTTTCTCCGTCCATCCAGGCTGACGGTCGTTCTTCGGCGAGAAAGATAATAGAGATCGCTGTCACCATGATGGAAGAACGCACCATGTCGTTTGAGTGGCGTCATTGCAAACTTGACGGCACTGCTTTCGATGTAGAGGTAAGGCTTGATCGCATTGATTTAGGAGAGGATACGCATTTACAGGCAGTTGTCAGAGATGTTACAAAGCGAAAAACAGCCGAGGAAGAGATGCAGAAACTGGCATCCGTGGTAAGATACAGCAATGAGCTGGTGAGCATCGCTAGTTTAGATGGGGAAATGGTTTTTCTGAATGAAGCAGGACTAAATATGCTGGGCATTGCTCCTGATGAAGTCGAAAAGGTTCATATTCTGGAAGTCATTCCCGATCACCTCGCAGAACTGGTCGTCAATGAGCTCCTGCCTGCCCTGCTGAGAGGTGATACATGGGAAGGAGATTTACAGTACAAGAATACTAAAAGCGGGCAACTGATCGATGTACATGCAATGACATTTACTATCAAGGATCAAGTAACAAATGAACCCTTGTATTTAGCAAACGTATCCCTCGATATCACCGAACGTGTGAAAGCTGAAAATGAACTGAGAGAGAACGAAGCCCGTTTTCGTGCACTTACTGAAAACGCAATGGATGCCTTCACCATTTTGAACCAGGATGGTTCTTTACGCTTTGCGACGAAATCTGCTTCAACTATGCTGGGATTTAAGCCTGGCGAAACCAGGGGAGGACTTGAATTTGAATATATACACCCTGATGACCTCCAGGCAGTTATCGATATATTTACGAAACTGGTAAATTCCCCCGATAACACGGCAGCCGTAAAGGAAATACGAATACAACACAAAGACGGCTCATGGCATACACTTGAGGTAGTGGCCAGAAATATGATAAACGATCCAGCTATACGAGGCATAGTGGTTAATCAACGGGATATCACGGAACGAAAGCGAGCTGAAACTGCTTTACAGGAAAGTGAAAAAAGATTTCGTGATATGGCAGATTTGCTGCCCCAGCCAGTATTTGAGATTGGCGTTCATGGCAATATAACATTTGCCAGCCGTAGTGGATATGAGATGTTTGGTTATGAAGAAAAAGACCTGGAATCCGGTTTTCATTTCACCAATGTCCTGGTTCCTCAGGACAGGGAAACCGCAAGAAGAGATGCCGCGAGAATACTGAATGGTGATGATCCGGGAATTGTAGAGTACACAGCGCTCCGCAAGGATGGAAGCACTTTCCCTGCTCTGGTATCTGCCGTCCCGGTTATGGGTGATGACGGGACTCAGGGATTTCGGGGAGTACTGATTGATATTTCGGACAAGCGGCGGGCAGAGGAGAAAGAAAGGGAAGCGGAGAATCTGAAGGAACTGGATAGACTGCGCAAGGAACTGCTGTCAAACGTGTCACATGAGTTGCGCACTCCGTTGGGATCCATTAAAGGCTTTTCTTCCCTGCTTATAGAATACGGCGAAAAACTGACTGAGGAAGAAAAAATGGAGCATCTGGCCTCCATTGAAGCCTCTGCAGACCGGCTAACGGAACTGGTAAACCATTTGCTGGATATGTCTAGACTGGATGCTGGTTTGTTAAAGCTTGACCTTCACCCTTCAAACATAGCCCCGCTTATTCGAAAAACCGTAACGGAAGCTCAGGTCCGGGCTGCTGGACATGAGATTACAATGAATTTCCCGAATGATTTGCCTGAAATAATGGCCGATGCCAGGCGAGTTCGTCAGGTTCTGGATAATATCATCGATAACGCAATCAAATACTCCAATCCAGGTACAAGCATTATTATTCAGGCAAAAGAAACGGATAGCGGAATTGAGGTACGTGTTGTTGATGAGGGAATGGGGATCCCTGAAACAGAGTTGGAAAGGGTATTCGACCGCATGTACCGGGTAAAGCACTCACGACCAGGCAACAGAACCGGTATTGGTCTGGGATTGGCTATTTGCAGGGGAATTATTGAATCCCATGGCGGCAAAATCTGGATGGAAACTAACGAGGGAACTGGAAGTACCTGTGTCTTTACACTGATGAAGGGGGTGACGCAGGATGGTAGCCGAAAACAGCAGGGAACCGAAAGCTATTCTCTTGGTTGAAGATGATGAAAGTGTAGCTACTTTTACTTCAAGGGCACTTGAGTTGGAAGGACACAGGGTATTTTTGACTTCCAGTGGTAACCAGGCGATTGAAACAGTTCAAAAGGAACATATCGACCTGGTGCTACTCGACCTGATGTTAGCAGATATCGACGAAGGGTGGGGCGTTCTGGAGAAAATAACGGTAACTCCGAAGTTGTCTGCTATTCCGGTGATCGTATATAGTGCTGCAATCGAACAACCAAATCAGGAACGAGCATTAAGTATGGGAGCCGTTGCCTTCCTTACCAAACCCATTGGCGTGGCGGAATTGAAAGAGGCCGTAAACAAAGCATTCGCTCAGGCATCGGGAGGTACTGGTGCCTAGAGTAAAGAACCTGATACTCGTAGTCGATGATGACATTCGTATGTTGCGTATGATGCAGCGTATGATGGAACTGGAAGGCTACAAGGTTTTGCAAGCTGCCGACGGCCAGACTGCTCTGGATTTGTTTTACCAGGAGAATCCTGAGCTCGTTCTTCTCGATATTTCAATGCCTGTTTTAGATGGCTATGAAGTTTGCAGGCGCATTCGCGAATCCTCACGCACACCGGTGATTATGGTCACTGCCAGCGGTGACGAGGACCAAAAAGTCAGAGGACTGGATGCAGGAGCGGATGACTACGTGGCCAAACCCTTTTCTTCAAATGAACTGGCAGCGAGGGTTAGGGCGGTGTTGCGGCGCGCCTCCTATTTCGATACTGGTAAGCCCCTCTTTTCCCGGAACGGACTCATAGTTGATTACTCAGCCAACAGGGCAACTCTCGATGGATGGGAACTGGATTTAACCGCTACTGAATTTAAGCTGCTGGCTTATTTGGTGCAAAATACCGGTCGTGTGCTGACCCCCGATCAAATCCTGGTAGCGGTGTGGGGAGACGAATACTTCGGTGATTATACGATGGTGAGAGTCAATATCACCAGGTTGAGACATAAGTTAAAGGATGACCCGAAGTCGCCCAGGTTTATTGCCACCAAACATGGTATCGGTTATACCTTCCTCAACAGAAAATAATCTACTGCAGAATTCTCCATACCATTTTCCGAACTCCACCTATTGCTGCATGTCCCCGTATGTAGTGTAACAACCAGTTATCGTTCCCCCAGAGCAATCAGCAATTGAGAGCTTGGTATTGATGAAATCGTAATAAATACCGAGTTCATTGTAACTATTCTGTAACAAATTCTTCGCGATTTGTTACTCGATTGTAAGCCCTTGCTGTTATGCTTAGGCAAAAAGTACCTGCTCCATAGTTAACCTGGAGGCCTTCCACTATTATTCGGTGGTGATTGATGTATTAGGAGTGAAAACGAGAGTTTCCTGGCAGGTGAAGCCATCCTTCATTCTACGGAAATCCCGTTGCCTGTATCTTCATTTGTTTCATATTCGTTTAGTTTCAGCTCAATTCGAAATTCGGTAAAGGTGTGCTTTGGGCATCGCAGATGACGGGATAATCTGGAATTATGTTAGGAATTAACTCCGGAATTGGGGGTGATGAAGAAGTGATTAAAAACGAAAGCTTGATACTCGGGCATATTCATAACATTATCTACCAGCAGATGATGCTCATTGGACTGATGCTGATAATTGCATCAACCATGTATCAGCATGTCCAATCTCTGGGAATCCGCAAGGAACGTAACCGAGTGGATTTGTGCAAAATCGATAATTAGAGGGCAGGTGAAAAATGGATATTTATTCAGACGATGTTTTTGAACTTCATATCGAAGGGATGACTCCTATTGTCGGGGAAAACGCTGAAGGTCATCTAAAGTTGTGTCAATGGGAGTTTGAGGGCAGCTTATCTTTGAAGATTGTCGATATTCCGAATTGGCTGGTACAGGGGGAGACCGATCGAATCATTATTACTCAACCCCGGACAGGAGAACCACAGTTTCCAATCAGGAGGATGATTAATGATATTTCAAATATCGAAAATCTGCTGGCAGGCATGGGAATTCGCGAAAACAACTAGTGCTTACTTCTAACAAAGGGCTTAATGAAATTGCGTTCATGGTTCGACAAGCTCACCACGAACGGAACGCACCTCGCCTTCCGTTCACCCTGAGCCCGCCGCGGCGGGTCGAAGCGTGTTTCACCAAATGAATCAAGCAAGCACTAGTCGACCAAGGTAGATAGCTCCATTCGGAACAAAAAGTGTTGAATTCAATTCAGGAGGATATGTGAGTGGCAATGACAGATAAGTTCGTTTTGAGAAAAATACAGTTGGAAAGATATGTACAGTCGATCGCCACGGGTAGGCGGATCGAGCAGTGGAATTTCAGCAATGGGGCTGACGGAAAAGTACTTGAGCCCAATTTAGATGCTTTCCGTATTAATGCTGGGGAGGATGGCGATGACAACAAAAAGTATGTCGAAAAAGGAAGAGTATAGCGAAGCTCAACAGTCACAAAGCCAATGTACTCATCATTGGGTCATTGATCCACCCAATGGCCCTATTAGTTACGGTACATGCAAGAAGTGTGGGGAAACAAAGGAGTTTGTGAACTGGGGACGAATTACGGAGCCAGACTAAAGCAACAAGGGTTTGCAGTCTGAACAAAATACTGAACCTGGCAACACTGGCTGTATGACGGTAACAGTACTTTTTGGTGTAAGTCGGCCAGGTTTTCCAACGATAAAGTCCCCGTCACCTAAAGGGGAATATTATCAACCATTTTAGGCGGATGTTGTGTTTTGGTAGTGCAGCTACAATGAAAAGACTGGTGATATATTTCAGTGATATATGTTAGGAGTTATCGATGGCACGGATGAAGTCCCTGTTTAAGAGTATTCATGGCAAGATCATCCTGCAGATGATGCTGGTCAGTTTGATACCGATAATTATCATCGCGGTGATTGTATACATCAGCATGTTCAATTCTCAACAATCCGCCCGCGACAGCGTGGATGAAACCAGGGCTGAAATGCAGGAGAAGGTAGTTGCTGTCAGTCTGGAAAATCAGGCAGAAGCCATGGCCCTTGAAATGACGGGGACTGTCGGGTATCAAGTACTGGACCTCGTACAGATAATGTCCGCTCCTTCAGTGATGCAACTGATGATGGGGATGGGAGGAGCAAGTATAGTCCAAATTCACCTTGATACCCAGCTAATGTTACTGGGCAATTTTACCGAGTTGACTATAACCGATCTTGATGGAAAGGTACTTGTTTCCACCAATAAGGCAGTATCAGCCGGCGACGACCTCTCATCGGAAGACTGGTGGGATGCCGAGAGTTTCATTTCAATCGAGCTCACAGAAGAAGGTCAGGCTTCAGAAATGACCCTGTGGCTGCCTATTCCCAATCCGTTCAATCCGCAGGAATATCTGGGTTGGATGATTGGCGTTCTCATTACAGAATCCGAAGCCACCAGTATTGAATATGCCGAGAAACTTGAACAGGGCCGGATGTCAATCTTTTTCGGTGGTGAGCTTGTTTCTGATACAGGAGATGTATCGCGTCCTCATCAGGATGAAATCACTCTCAGCTATGTAGAACAAACCGCGTTGAACGCAGTGGAAGAAGCCGATGAGTCGATGAAAGAAGGTGATCCACTGCCGGAAGTCAGCGGTTTTGTAGTTGATGATGAGGCTGGCGTAGTGGCGGCCTATTACCGACCTGGGATTGAACAGACTACATCCGTGATGCCTGCGCTCATGATGATGGACACAGGCGATACTGCATTAGGTGATCTCGGCGATCCCAGCGATCAAGCTGTAATTGTGATAATGCAACAACCGAAGGGAGTAGCCTTTGCACCGATTTCCAGCCTCGAAAACCTCGAAAATGACCTTGAGGATGATACTAATACAACGCTAATGCTGCTGATTGGTGTTTTCGTGGCAGTGATTGTGATCGTACTGGGGATTGCTGTCTGGTTGAGCAGGCTTATTACCAGACCAATAACGAATCTACAGCAGGGCGTCGAGTATGTTATGCAAGGCAACCTCGATCATCGAATCGGCAACGATAGCACGGATGAGATCGGTCAACTTTCCAGGGCTTTCGATCATATGACCGATAATATACAGAGATCTCAGGAGGAGTTGAAACAGTACAGTCAGAACCTTGAGGAGAAGGTGGAGGAAAGGACGGAAGAACTGCGTGCTACTGCCGATAAGATGCAGGCTATTGTTGAGTCGATGAGCGACGGCCTGGCCGTTGTTGATATGACTGGCAAGATCATTGAGGCAAATACGTCCCTGGCCAGGATGCACGGATTCAGCCGGAAAGAAGATGTGATTGGGAAAAACAATATGGACCTCATAGCGGTTAAGGATCACGATCGTGTGATGGCGGATATGGGGGTAACGTTTGAAAAAAGGACATCGGCATTGCATGAATACACGATGTTGAGGAATGATGGTTCGGAATATGAGGCCGAAATATCCACGGTCGCACTCAGTGATAAACAAGGAAATCTCACGGGTGCTATGGCGGTTATCCGGGATATCACCCAACGAAAAGAGTCAGAAAACCAAATCCTCCAGGCTAAGAATCAGCTTGAAGCATATGCCCGAGACCTGGAGCGGAGTAATCGCGAACTGGATGATTTTGCTTACATCGCCTCTCATGATCTGAAAGAACCTCTCCGTGGGATTTACAATTTCTCCTCCTTCTTGATCGAAGACTACTCAGACAAACTCGATGAAGAAGGTCAGTCGAAGTTAAACACACTGATGCGCCTGACGCAGCGGCTTGAGGCGTACCTGAATGACCTCCTGTATTATTCGCGGGTCGGTCGAACTGAACTCGCTAAACAGGAAACCGATTTTGGCGAAATGGTTCAGGAGGTACTGCTATCCCTCAAACCATCGATTGAGGAGCAGGGAACAGAAATCAAGGTTGCAGATGATCTGCCAAAGGTTATCTGTGATCGTGTGAAAATCACTGAGGCACTCCATAATATCGTCTCAAATGCGATCAAATACAACGACAAAGATGAAAAAGTAATGGAGATCGGGTGGCAGCAAGGGGAAAACGGAAATCCTGTTTTCTTTGTACGGGATAATGGCATCGGCATTCGCCAAAAGCATCTGGAAAAGATATTTAAGATATTCACCCGCCTTCATGCCAAAGACCAATACGGGGGCGGTACGGGCGCCGGCCTGACCATGACCCGGAAGATCATCCAGCGTCATGGTGGAGATATCTGGGTTGAATCAAAAGAAGGGGAAGAAACCACTGTCTATTTCAATTTAGCCTGAACTGGGGATGGAATGATGGTAGTAACAAACAGGCCGTTCTTTAAAAGCATCCGGGGCAAGATCATCATGCTGATGTTGCTCATCAGCATGATTCCGATCCTGATCATCGGAATCGCGGCATATATCAACATGTCGGATGCCCAGAACAAAGTTGGTGATAGTGTGGATGACAGCCAGGCAAAGATACGTGGCGACCTGGATGAAGTTCGTAGCGCCCTTGGTGAGGAAACGATTGGCACCCAACTGGGACGGCTGGCATATCAAATCTCATTCGAGAACGAAACATGGCTAAAGAACATGGTGTTTCTTGTGGATTCCTGGGCAAGTGCTCCCGTTTGTTCAAATTTAGCCATCGGGTCGGAACTTGATGCAACTGAAATGAATGAGTATTTTGCCAGCCAGATGGCAACGGTAATTTATTTCAGCACTCTGTCAGTTACCGATGTAAACGGCGAATGGGTTGGTGGTGCCTATCTGGATGTGATGAACTTGGACTTCGAAAACATGGATTTCGTGGGCGGCGAAATGTCTGACTATTTCCTCCCGGGGAAATTCATGTTTACCCCGGTTGACCAGTCTGACAGCGAAGCTTTCAAAGGTGCGATGGCCAACGGTTATCGTGTCAGTGAAACCTATTATATGGCACCGGCTCAGACCTACCTGATTGATATTGCTATCAGGATTGATGATTCGGAAGGGAATCCCGCAGGGGTGTTGATCGGTTCAGCTTTCGTCCATCCGAAAATGCTGGGGATTGCGCTAAGTGCCAAAATCGACTGGCAGCAATTCCCTCCCAACAGTCGAATAATGATGTGGGATGCTGACGGTAACATCCTGGTCGATACTGAAAACCACGACCGGTTTCTGGAATCCGTTAGTGACGATGGACCTCAATGGACCAGTACTGAGGAGCATGTCGTTGAACAGATGATGGCCACAACGGAAGGGGAAATCCCTATCAGCCATATACTGAAAGACGGTTACATAGCAGGGTATGCCCGCGCCACCACTGAGGAATCGTCCTTCATCATGTATGAAGATTTCTATGGCCTGGGATGGACAGTTATGGTGGAACAACCGGAAGCGGATG
>CAZDMY010000003.1:0-22066 GCA_964506405.1 uncultured Dehalococcoidia bacterium
CACCCGATGCATTCGTCGGTGATCCGGTACACGATCAATGCCTTGCAGCGCCCGGCCGGGCATTCGCCCCGCAGATGGGCTTCGTATTCTTCGCGAAAGTGGCGCAGCGTGGTGAGAATCGGATTCGGGCATGTCTGGCCCAAACCGCAAAGCGCGCAGGATTTTACCACCCTGGCGATGGATTCCAGCTTCTCGATATCACCTTCCTGCCCCTTTCCCTGAGTAATGCGGGTAAGTATCTCCAGCATCTGCCGGGTTCCCAGCCGGCACGGCGTGCATTTGCCGCACGATTCATCCTGAGTGAAACTTAGAAAATACCGGGCTATTTCCACCATGCAGGTGTTTTCGTCCAGGACCACCATCCCGCCGGAGCCCATAATCGATCCCAGTTGCGCCAGCGAATCGTAGTCCACCGGCCGATCCAGATACCGGGCCGGTATGCATCCGCCGGAAGGGCCACCAGTTTGAACTGCCTTAAAAGCCTTATCTCTGGGCACACCACCGCCGATATCGAAAATGATATCACGAAGCGGGGTTCCCATGGGCACCTCAACCAACCCGCTGTTTTCCACCTTGCCGGTCAGAGCAAACACGGCCGTACCTGGACTCTTTTCCGTTCCTATGGCTGAAAACCATTCAGCGCCTTTATCCATGATCGCGGAAATTGACGCCAGCGATTTCACGTTATTTATATTCGAAGGTTTTCCATCAAGTCCGGAGGTTGCCGGGAAGGGCGGCCTCGGTCGGGGCATCCCCCGTTTCCCTTCAATGGATGCCATCAGCGCCGTCTCTTCACCGCAAACGAAGGCGCCGGCTCCCTCCATAATGACGATCTCGAAATCAAATCCCGAGCCAAGGATATCCTTTCCCAGCAATCCTTTTTCCCGGCTCTGTTCCACGGCCATTTTTACCCGGCTTACAGCTAAGGGGTATTCCTCCCTGACATAAACATATCCGATATTTGCGCCTACCGCATAACCGGAGATGGTCAGACCTTCAAGCATAGCGTGCGGGTCAGCTTCGAGGATAGAACGGTCCATGAATGCGCCGGGGTCCCCTTCATCGGCATTGCAGATAACATATTTCTGCGGTCCGGGTGCATCATGGCAAAACTGCCACTTCATGGCGGTCGGAGCACCGGCACCCCCCCGCCCCCTCAGCCCGGATTTACGGACCTCCTCGATCACATCTTCAGGAGTCATTGTAGCCAGCACCTTTCGCAAAGCCCGGTACCCGCCCTGTTGGATATAATCCTCTATCTTCTCGGGATTGATATGCCCGCAGTTTCGCAGAATCACCCGCTGCTGTTTGGCGTAGAAATTGATATCGGCGTAAAGAGGAATCTGCTGTTTTGTAGTGGGGTCAAGATAGAAAAGGCGGTCGACCCATTTCCCATCTTTGAGGTGCATTCCAACGATATCGGCTGCGTCTTCCGGTTGCACCTGAGTGTAAAAAACCCCTTCCGGCTCAACCACCACATTCGGCCCCTGCTGGCAGAATCCGTGGCATCCACTGAAATCAATGGTGGCATTGCTCACACCCTGTTTTTGCAATTCCGCCTGAAGCGCCTGATAAACCAAATCCCCTCCACCGGAAACACATCCGGTGCCACGGCAAACAAATACGGTACGCTGAGGCTGTTCCATCGCTACCCTCGTTCCTTCGCGCTGAATATCTGGTTCACCTTCTTGGGATTCAACTGCCCGTAAGTATCAGCATTGATCACCATATTGGGTGCCAGGGCACACACACCGATGCAGGCAACGGTTTCCAGAGTATATTCCAGATCGGAACTGGTTTCGCCCTCTTCCAGGTCGAGCATCTGTTTGACAAGCTTCAATATCGTTTTCCCGCCACGCACGTGACAGGCAGTTCCCCGGCACACTTTAACGACGTTCTTTCCCCTTGGAGTGGTATAAAGCCCCGTGTAGAAACTGATGACACCCTGAACCTGGCTCGGAAAAACCCCCACCGCATCGGCAATGGATTCTATAGCATCAGGCGGTATATACCCAAACTCTCGCTGTATATCCTGCAAAAGCGGTATCAGCGACCATTTCCGGCCGCGATATCGCTCGACGATTTCGTTAACCTTGTTATAATCGATTTCAGGAGGCTGCACTTTTTCACTCATATAAGGACCTCTCATCTGCCAGCAGGAATTTCGATTTTCTCTTCCTGGACCCGCCACCTCTTAATTCCGCATGAATATTTGCCTGGTTATGTCAAACGCTTTTCAAGCGTTTGTCGCCCCAATGGATTCCGCAATACTGTTCAGACGGACTGACATGGTACTCCGAACCCCGGTGCCAAATCGATACCGGGTTCTTCGGGCCAGCATGCCGTACGGGTAGTTGTCCAGGACTCCGGCCTCAGGCATTTCGCTTTCGGCAGGGATGAAGTGAGCCCGCCCCTGAGGGAACCCCTCCTGGTACAACCTTCGGTCACCAAAGCGTTGGCCGCTTATCCGCGGCCAGAAAAATCCACCCGGAAAAGGCCCTTTATCATTCAATGCCTGATACAGCGGCACTCTTAATGCGATCTCATCGGTGATCTCCGATGCCGTCTCGTAGGGCATCGGTTGGTTCATAGCTCCCGATAGTTTTTGAATGATCTGCCAGTCGGGCAAGCTGCCGGCGTAAGGCGCTATCGCCTGTCTGACATGCTGGATACGGCGTTCAAGATTGGTGAACGTGCCCTGCTTTTCGGCAAAACCGGCCGCAGGCAGAACTACGTCAGCGAGTTGGGCGGTCTCAGACAAGAACAAATCCTGGACCACAAGGAACTTCAGCGAGGAAAGTCCTGCTCGAACGAGCATGGGATCCAGGGTGCCACCGAGCGGATTCTCTCCAACGATGTACATAGCTTTGATTTCTCCGGCGCTGGCCTTTTCAACTGTTTGGTTGAATGAAAGCCCGGTATCGCCTTTCACAGGTTCGTATCCAGGCAGGAAATCGGGCAGGCAGCCCATATCACAAGCACCCAGCCCGTTGTTCTCTTCCTGAATGGAGATGATCCCGACGCCTTCCCGGCCAATGTTGCCGGTCAAAAGCGCCAGATTGATAAGCGACGACACCGCTTCCGTGGTATCCTGTCGGGTAATTGCGGAACCAAATACGATGAGAACATTGTTTGCCTGCGCAATAATGCGCGCAGTGCTTTCAATTTCAGAGGCCGAAACCCCCGTTAACTCGGCAACCTGCTCCAGTCCATATATATCCAGAGAAGATACGAATGTTTCGAAATTTTCAACCCGATCGGCAACAAAATCCTTTTGCCACAGGTCATGATCCACAATAGCTTTCATCATCCCGTTGATCAATGCCGCCTCCGTCCCCGGACGGTGACCGAGTACGTGCCGGGCAAATCCATCAAGAGCGGTGGGCCAGGCGTTGCAGATTGCCAGGCTGGCCCCCTTGAACCGGACGGCCCGTTTGATAGCGTAGCTGATCTGGGGGGCGGATATCTGAGGATCATCCCCGACAAGCAGGATGACTTCAGCCCTTTCGATATCACCTATCGGGTTGGTACCGGCTGCGAATCCCAAGGCGTCTGCTAAAACAGAGCGACTCGTGCGATTGTAAAGGCTGCCGCCGTTGTCGATATTCGGGGTGCCAAGCACTTCGCGGGCGAATTTCTGTAAGATAAAGTTCTCTTCATTGGTACATTTCGATGAGCCATATACAGCGAGACTCTCCGGACCATGTTCCGATTTTATTCGGCCCAGTTCTTTCGCAACCGTATCTATCGCAACTTCCCAGGAGACCGGTTGCAGTTCACCAAACACGCATGAGAGGCTGTGTCAGACGCTGTGAACTGTGGATGAAATCGAATCCGTACGAACCGCGCACACACACCGTTGCACCATTGACAGTATCTCCTTCGGAGGGCCTGGCCCTGACGATGTGATCTCCACTGACTTCCAGATCAATATTACAGCCGCAGCCACAAAATCCGCACACCGTAGAAACGGACTTCGTGGTAGTTCCATGATACAGTTTGATCTTCTCCTGCAGGGCACCGGTGGGACAGAGCGAAACGCAGGTACCACAAAACGTGCAGTTAGAAAGTTCCAGCGGAACGTCCCCAAGGGTAGCCGGCTTCGAGGCGAATCCACGATTGAAGTAATCGATCGCCCCTTCTACAACCAGCTCCTGATCGGCCCGGATACATTTGGCACACAGAATGCATTTGCTTAAATCACGTTCGATGAACGGGTTAAGATCCTGCGTTTCAGCCGGGTGCGGGATTCGGTGCAGATCCACCCATCCGATACCCAGGTCCGTGGCGATCTGGCGCAGTTGGCATCGATTTCCTTTATCACATACCATGCAATTATCCGGATGACTGGCCAGCATCATTTTCACGATCGTCCGACGGCTTTCGAGCACCTTTTCGGAACGGGTGTTGATGACCATTCCTGAAGCGATCGGGGCTACACAAGAGGCCAGCAGGGCGCCATTCTGTTCGTTCTCGACTATGCAAACCCGGCAGGCACCATATGGATTCAAGTGGGGATCATGACACAGGGTTGGAATATGTACGCCTGATTCCCGAGCCAGGTCAAGAATAGTCATACCGGGATTTCCGCTTACCTCCACGCCATCGAGTGTAATCGTAATTACCTGCAACTGGGAATCTCCTTTACCGGCAAGGTTTCCAAGCCGGAACGATTATCTTATTGGCTCATTCAGGGGCTGACGTAATTAGAGATAAGTTACTATAAATGGCAGGGATTTGTCAACAGGCAGATTGAAAGAAAGGAAATCACTCCGAAAAGGTCTTGCGGAAAACAAATTGAGGCCTTCCGGCTAATGGCCGAAAAGCCTCATGAATTCATGTGGTTTTCCGTTAAGGGCTAAGAACTGCCATGATATTGGCGATTTATGATTTCGACTTGGAAAGAAGCCTTTCGACTCTCTCCAGTACGACCGGTGGATTGATCGGCTTTTCAATATAATCATCCACGTCCATGGAGACGCCGGTCTCTAATTCGTAGCGCCTGCGGCTGGCATCCTCCCTCACTGAGGTGAGTACCATGATGGGGATATTTGCATATTTGGACCACCTGGGGTCTTTCAGCTTGGTCATCACGGTGAACCCGTCCATTTCCGACATCAACAGATCAAGTATCATGAGGTTCGGCTTTTCTTCTTTGAGCGCGTTCAACCCCTCTTTACCATCGCTTGCCGTCACTACCTGATATCCCTTTGATTCCAGCAATGCCTGGAGAACGGTGCGAATATCGGGATCATCGTCTACTACCAGTATCTTAACTTTATCAGCCATTTAACTCCCCCTTTTACACTATCGGCCTGGGCAACAGCCCGGCTTTTTCCACGATAACGGGAACGATGTCTTCCCAGCCAACAGCCATAATGTGAATTCCGTGTACGCCTTCCACGTCTTCGAGCTGATCGATAATCTCCAGCGTAATCTTCAGTCCTTCTTCTTTTGCGTCTTCGGCGTTTTCCATTCTTTTCACCAGTTCATCCGGCACGTAAACACCCGATACGTAGTCTCGCATATAACGAGCCATACCGGCGGATTTCATCGGAATGATCCCTGCCAGTATATGGGTTTGTTCATGAATACCCTTGGCAGCAACTTCCTTCATCCACTTGGCGAACTGATCTACATCAAATACACCCTGCGTTTGAATGAAATCCGCACCAGCCTTGACCTTTTTCCCCAGCCTGACGGCACGGAATTCAACCGGATCGGAAAACGCACTTTCCACCGCACCGATAAAGATCGGAGTATCGCCGGATACCTTATCACCACAAATAAACACGTGATCATCCCTGAGCATCTTCATTGCCTGAATGAGTTGCATGGAATCGATATCGAACACACCCTTTGCACCAGGGTGATTCCCCAGAGAATGGTGATCCCCCGAGATTGAAAGGATATTGCCGATCCCCAAAGCTACTGCCCCCAGAATATCGCTTTGGATAGCGATCCGGTTGCGGTCCCGGCAGGTCATCTGCATAACCGGATCCGCGCCCATCTGTTTGAGCAGCACCGCTCCCGCGGTGCTGGACATCCGTACAACCGCCGTCTGGTTATCGGTTACGTTGATCGCATCGGAGCAGGATTTTACTACTTCACATTTTTTCTGAACCACGTTAGCCGAAGCCCCCTTGGGTGGCCCGACCTCGGCGGTCACCGCGAAGTGTCCCGCTTCCAGTACTTTTTCCAGATTAGTTCCTGCTTTCATAAGCCTTAAACCTTTCCTCGTTATTTTTTAGCCTTTTTCCGACGGGTATTTTGTTTTTTCATTGACGGAGCAGGAACGACAGCAGGTAACGTAAAGAAAAACTCCGATCCTTTACCCGTTCCGGGAC
The DNA here is from genome assembly GCA_964506405.1 of uncultured Dehalococcoidia bacterium. Taxonomy (GTDB): domain Bacteria; phylum Chloroflexota; class Dehalococcoidia; order SZUA-161; family SpSt-899; genus JBGLNL01. Next base: position 6,348 of record CAZDMY010000003.1, read on the forward strand.
AGGGGCTGTTAACATGGATTTCTCCTCCATGAGCCTCGATAATTCTACTGACAATTGATAACCCCAATCCCGTCCCGGTGCCTTTTTCTACATTGCTGGCCCGGTAAAAGTCTTTGAAGACGTATTTGATATCTTCTTCCGGAATACCAATTCCGGTATCCCTTACCGTGCCAAGTATTTTGCCATTCTCCTCCGATAATTGCAAGTCTACCGTACCCCCCTCCGGGGTAAATTTAACTGCGTTGCTTAGAAGGTTCGAAAATACCTGTTGCAGTCTGTTAAACGAGCCGTTAACTTTTGGCAGATCCTCCTGTATCGCTTTCTTCAATTCGATTTTCTTTTCATCGGCCAACCGCTGGGCATCCTGCAACGGCGTTTCTATTACATCGACCAGCGAAACGATCTCCATCTCCTCTTCCATCTGCCCCATTTCGATTCGGGAAATATCCAGCAGGTCACCGATCATCTCCAGTAAACCGTCAATCCTGATACTGCTTCTTTCAATCATAGGTCGTATTGTATCCGGGACTTCCCCCACGTAACCACCCAGGATCATACTGAAATAGCTCTGGATCGCGGCCAGCGGCGACTTCAAATCGTGAGCTACGACTGATACCGATTTGGTGAGGATATCCCTGGCCTTCTCCACTTTTTCCAGTTGCGCCATTTTCTCTTCGATCGTTTTCCGATAGTAGCGCTCCATCTGCTTGAAAAACTGATCTTTACTGATGGCAGTCGCTCCGAGGTTGGCAACACTGCTGAGAAAGGCCATATCCTGGACGGCGAATCTGGTTGGCTGATCGGTATATGCCCTGAGTATCCCCGCCACTTTACCTTCGATTATTAGTGGAACGGTGATCATCGAAATAATGCCTTCCCTCTGTGCCTGATCCCGGTATTTCACCCGCGGATCGGTGGTAGCATCCTCGACTATAACCGGCTTTCCTTTGAGCGCTTCGGCCATGGCGGAATCCAGTTCCACCAGCCCTTTTCGAACATACATCTTGCTCAAGCCGTAATCCGCCATGCGAACCATTTTCTGCTGGTCTTCGGTAAGCAGCATGATCGAGCAGCCTTTGACGCCGATCGTCTTCGCTGTTTTTTCCACCAGTGTTGCCAGTTCGCTCTCCACCGCCACGGCGGAATCAGCTTCACTAGCCAGGGTATACAGTGCCTTGTAATAATCAAGGGGCTTTTTCGTCAATGTTTTATCTCCCCGGCTATTCCGATTCTTCGCTCTCCATCGTTGCTTTGGCCATATCTTCGCGATAAACTCCGCGCGGGATCCCGGAACTACTCGGACCCCAATCTCTGACCGGTTGAATCTCTTCCAGGACTTCCAGTTTGCCGAGTGCCTTTAATCTATCGTATACAAGCTGCCAGGCACATGGGGTATCTTTTGAAACTTCACAAATTCCGTTCACCGAACCACCGCACGGGCCGTTGAACAGGTTCTTAGCGCATCGAGCAATAGGGCAAATGCCCCCGGTGATGCCAAGCATACAATCTCCGCATCCCCGGCACCTCTCCAGCCAGGTGCCTTCCTCTTCGCAAATACCCATAAAACTGGTGTTCAATGCCGGAACTACCGGGACGGGAAGCAGCATGTCCGAAAGAAGTTGCACGCCAGCGCCACAGGCCATCGACAGAACAACATCGTAGTCCCTGGACATTTCCACAATTGGCTCGATATATTCTCGGTCGCACTGGCGCTGGATGGTTTCTTCCCCGATTTCAATGCCCTTTCCCTGAAGGGTGCTGTCCATTCTCAATTGAGAAGCGAGAACGGTTACTTCCTTTGTCCCTCCCGCCATACATACGCTCACACACGTGCCGCAACCAAGAATCAGCACTTTCTTGTAACCATCGAGCATACCGGTTATTTCGTCAAACGGTTTTCTTTCTCCAACAATCATGTTACTTTATTACCTTCTTCAAAGGATTAGGCCCAAGCTCCCGGGCCTTTTCGGTCATCTCATTGGCAGCCTGTGCAAACAACGGAGCATCGGATGCTCCGATATTGTACATCTTCAAACGCTCACCCTCAATACCCACTTCTTCCAGCATTTTCTGTGCATACTTCACTCGTTTTTTAGCTCTTAAATTTCCTTCCAGGAAATGGCAATCGCCTTCCTCTCAGCCACCGACAAAGGCGGCATCCGCTCCATCCTCAAATGCCTTGAGTAATAGCGGGACATCCACTTTGCCGGTACACATGAGTTTCACTATTCTGATATTCGGGGAATACTCCAACCTCATTGATCCGGCAAGGTCGGCAGCCGAATATGCACAATAGTGACAGCAAAAGGCGATAACTTTTGGTTCGTAAGTATCCGTCATTTACTGCTCCTTATCGACCTAATTCAAACAAAGCACAGCGCTCTTTGCCATTATCTGTTTATCCTTGTAGTGCTGTACATTTATCGTATTGCAAGGACAAGCGCTGGCGCAAATGCCACAACCCTGACATGCCGCTGCCTCAATCTCAGCTACGCCATTCTCATTAATTCTAGGAACATTAAACGGGCATACCCTCACACAAGTAAGGCAGGCAACACAACCATCGGGGGATACCACCGAAACCACGCCCCCTGCCATGAGATATGGCTGGGATAGAACCGTAACGGCACGGGCAACGGCTCCATTTGCTTGCGCAATAGTCTCAGGAATGGATTTTGGTGAATGAGCCAATCCACAAAAATACATACCTTCGACTACAAAGTCCAGTGGCCTTAGCTTTAAATGCGCTTCCATGAAGAATTTATCCTCATTCAGGGGCACTTTGAGTATTTGTGCCAGATTTCTATTGTTTTCATGAGGAGCAACCGTCGCCACACTCAAGGTAACTATATCGGCATCTATCACCAGGCTATCATTCAGGAGACGGTCGACTACCGTGACTCGCAGAACTTCCTTCTTCCCTTCGTTAACAAGCTGCACATCAGGGGTGTTCTCATCTTCAAACCTGATAAACTTTACGCCGCGATTCAAGGCTTCAATATAATATATCTCGTTGAAGGCATAAGTCCTTATATCCCGGTGCAGCAAGTAGATATCAATTTCAGGGTTCATCTCTTTCAATTTAATGGCATTCTTAATACTCTGCGAACAACAAATACGGCTACAGTATGGACGTTCCTGAGACCTCGAACCAACACAGCCTATCATTACTACGGTTTCGGAATCGCTGACTCTGGTGTCGTTTTCAAAAATAGCCTTTTCCAATTCCAATTGTGTCAGCACCTTAGGATTGACACCATACAGGTAATCATCTGGCTTGAACTCCTGAGCGCCTGTGGCTACAATGACTATCCCGTGTTCGTAATCCACAGTGCCTGCCGGCGTTTTAATGGTAGAATTGAAATTCCCGATATAGCCGGTGGTTCGCTTCAAATCGGCATCCTTATATACTGCGATCCTGGGCTCATGTTCGATTTGCCTCTTGAGATCAGCAAAAAGTAATTGTGGGTCAGAATCTTTTTCCAGAGTGTAATAAACATTTTTCAAGTTACCTCCAAGTTCGGAGGTTTTTTCAATAAGTACACATTCGTAGCCTTGCTGTGCTAAGCCTAAGGCCGCTGTCATACCGGCCAATCCTCCGCCAATCACAAGCCCGGTTCGTGTTAGTGAACTCTCAGTCTGGTGTAGAGGTTCAAGGGTAGCGGAGCGGGAAACTGCCATTCTTACGAGGTCTTTGGCTTTCTCTGTTGCTTCAGATGGGTGTTCTCCGTGAACCCAGGAACACTGATCGCGAATGTTTGCCATCTCGAAAAGGAACTTGTTCAGGCCGGCTTCCCGGCACATCTCCTGGAAAAGAATTTCATGGGTACGAGGACTGCAAGAGGCTACCATTACCCGATTCAGTTTATGTTCTTCAATCAATCCAACAATCCGGGCCGTGCTGTCTGTTGAGCAGGCATAGATTTCCTCGGTGGCATAGGCTACGCCGGGTAGTGCTTTAGCATACTCAACCACACTTGGCACATCAACCACGCGAGCGATGTTCGATCCGCAACGGCATATTACAACCCCTATGCGAGGCTCTTCTCCGGAGACGTCCTTTTCATTTGGATATATCTTTTCAGTAACAAGGCTGCCTCGCGCTTCAACTATTGGTTTTGATGCCAGAAATGTCGCCGCGCTGGCGTTTTGAACGGAATCAGGGATGTCCATGGGAGCTTCAAAAACGCCGCATATGTAGATTCCCGGCCGTGTGGTCATTCCAGGTTTCATTGGGTCTGTCTTGCAAAATCCGAACCTGTCGAGTTCGATCCCAAATGTATTGGCCAAATCGGCAGTATTAGTGGAAGGTTCCAAACCTACCGAAAGGACAACCATATCAAATTCCTCTTCGCTGATACCTTTATCATCTGCCGAGTATCTCAGCTTGATATTGCTGCTTTCCGGCATTTCTCTGACAACCAGTGGGCGCCCCCAGATATATCTTGTGCCGGGAATCCTCTTTGCCCGCTCATAATAACGTTCGAAACCTTTCCCGTAAGCCCGAATATCATTATAAAAAACAGTAGCTTCAACTTCAGGGTCATGCTCATTGGCAATAATTAACTGCTTGGTAGCGTACATACAGCATACTGCCGAGCAATATTCGCGATTACAGGATGCATCCCTTGAGCCGATACATTGTATCCAGGCTATTTTCTTGGGATGTTTGCCGTCAGACGGGCGCAATACCTGCCCTTCAAACGGTCCGGAAGCAGAGAGTATACGCTCGAATTCCAGACTGGTGACCACATTGGCCAGTCGGCCATAACCATATTCGGGTTTTATGAAAGTTGGGTCAAAGGGTTTGAATCCAGGTGCCAGAATAACTGAGCCAACTTCGATTTCTTCAATATCGTCCTGCTGATCGAAATCGATAGCGGTAGAAAGGCAGAATTTCTCGCAGGCCTTGCATTTGCCTTTCTGGAAAAAGATACAATTCCCTATGTCAATTACCGGCACACTCGGTATGGCCTGAGGAAAAGGAGTGTAGATAGCTTTTCGTTTCGCCAAACCCATATTGAACTCGCTGTCTATTTTAGAGGGACATTTTTCCTGGCAAATACCGCAACCGGTACATTTATTCATATCGACGAAACGGGCCTTCTTAAGGACTTTCACCTTGAAGTTACCTTCCTCACCCTCAATTCCCTTTACCTCGGAATAAGTGAGAAGTTCGATATTGAGGTGTTTATCCACTTCTATCAGACGAGGCGATATCATGCATGTGGAGCAATCATTGGTAGGAAAGGTTTTATCCAGTTGTGCCATTCTTCCCCCGATTGAAGGGGTTTCCTCGACGATGTACACTTTAAATCCTGAATTTGCCAGATCCAAAGCGGCCTGCATGCCGGAGATACCTCCTCCAACTACCATCACTGCCCCTGTTTTATTTGGCCGACTTGTATTATTGTTATCCATTTGTTAAGATTCTGCTTCTATTGCTAGTTTTTCTTTTCCCGGGAAGCGACTTACATGGGTGTGAGTTATACGCACAAAGCAGCACATTTGGCCATAAGCTGTCCATCTTTGTAATGTTGCACGCTGATAGCGCTGCATGGACAGGCGCTGGCACAGATGCCACAACCCTGGCATGCTGCCGGCTCAATTTCGGCAACTCCATCCTCATTGATTTTTGGAACGCCAAAGGGACATACACGCACACATGTCAGGCAGGCTACGCAAACGCCCTGATTCACCACCGAAACAACACCGCCCGACATCAAATGCGGTTGCGAAAGAATGGTAACTGCCCTTGATGCCGCGCCCTGTGCCTGGGCCAGCGACTCGGAAATAGATTTGGGAGAATGCGCCAGTCCGCACAGATACATGCCTTCGTTGACAAAATCCAGCGGCCGCAATTTCATGTGTGCTTCCATGTAAAAACCATCAGCGGTAAGCGGTAGTTTCAGTTTGCTGGAAAACTCCGTTGCGTCAGGCTGTGGACGTATGGCTGTGCTCAATATCAACTTGTCCGCCGGAATTAATATTTCCGCGTCAAGCACCGGATCGAAAACCTTCACTTTTAACTTCCCGTCCGCTTCGCTTACATCAGGTTTCCGTTCCGGCTTAAAGCGAATAAAGAGAACGCCTTTGTTACGAGCTTCTTGGTAATCCAGTTCCTTCATTGCATAGGTTCTCATATCACGGTAAAGGACGTAGATGTTTACATCAGGATTGGCGTCCTTCAATTTAATCGCATTCTTGATTGCTGCCGTACAGCACACCCGGCTGCAATAGTTATGGTCGGGCTCCCTGGAGCCGACACATTGAATCATGACCACCGATTTTAACTTGCCGGCATCAATACCGTTCTTTGCAATGCGCTCTTCCAGTTCGTGCTGAGTCATGACATTGTCGGATTCGCCATAAAGGTATTCACCTTCAGGTTTATACTCGACCGCCCCAGTGGCCATAATAACGATACCGTGATCCACCTGCACATTCTCACCGTCTGAAGTGACAATATTAGTATGATAGTTACCCACATATCCGGAGCAATCCTTGACCTCAGCACCCTTGTAGATGGTGATCTTCGGTTCATTTTCCACTTGCTGAATCAGCGATTTGAGGAACGCCTGCGGATCAGAATCCTTTTCTTCGGTGTAATAGATATGACGCAAATTACCGCCCAGTTCAATTTCTCTTTCAACCAGCACACATTCGAATCCCTGGGATGCAAGTCCAATAGCTGCTTTCATGCCGGCGGCTCCTCCACCAATCACAAGCCCTGCTTTGATCAGGGAGGATGGGGCTTCGTACAATTGTTCAAGAGTGCACGCCCGGGCCACAGCCATTCTCACCAGGGCCTTAGCTTTCTCGGTTGCCTCCGGCATATGGGTAGCATGCACCCAGGAGCACTGATCGCGAATGTTGGCCATTTCGAACAAGTACTTGTTTATCCCTGCTTCCCGGCAGGTATCCTGAAAAAGGGGCTCATGAGTGCGAGGACTGCATGAAGCCACCACTACCCGGTTAAGATTGTGTTCTTTGACAGCTTCGATAATTTTGATTTGCGTATCGGTGGAACATGTATAAAGGTTCTCTTCGGCATGGGCGACATTGGGAAGGGTTGCGGCATATTCCGCGACCCCGGGTACATTAACCACGCGAGCTATATTAGATCCGCATCGGCAAACGAAAACCCCTACACGAGGTTCTTCATTGCTGATATCTCTTTCCTCAGGGTATGTCTTCTCTGTCACCAAAGTGCCTCGAGCCTCGGTTATCTCTTGCGAAGCCAGTAAAGCGGCGCTTGAGGCATTCATCACTGATTCAGGAATGTCCATAGGAGAATCGAAGGCACCGCACACGTAAATGCCAGGCAGCGATGTCTGGTTGGGATCGAACTCATTGGTCTTGCAAAAGCCAAATCGATCGGTTTCAATACCCAGCGCCTGGGTCATTTCCATGGTGCTCTCTGAGGGCTCTAACCCGATTGAAAGTACCACCATATCAAATTCTTCCGCACTTTTGCTCTGGCCGTCTTCACTCATGTATTCCAGCAAAAGATTGCCATTGCCCATTTCCTTCACTTGCGGGCTGGGCATTGACTGTATGTACTTCACCCCGAATTTCTCCTGGGCAGTTACATAGTATCTCTCAAAGCCCTTACCAAAAGCCCTGATATCCATATTGAAAATAGTGGGGTGAATTCTGCTATCATGCTCGCGGGCGATGATTGCCTGCTTAGTCGCATACATGCAACACACTGACGAGCAATAATCCTTGCCGATTTCAGCTTTTCTGGAACCCACACATTGTATCCAGGCCACCTTTTCCGGATGACGACCGTCGGACGGTCTTATGACTTGACCCTGGAACGGGCCCGAAGCGGAGAGAATTCGTTCGAACTCCAGGCTGGTAACCACATTCCGCATGCGATTGTAGCCATAGTCGCCCTCGATATAATTGGGGTCGTAGGGTTTGAATCCGGGAGCCAGGATAACGGAACCCACCGCCAAATCGAGAACCTCTTCCTTCATGGTATGGTCGATAGCATTTGCCTGACAAACCGATACGCACTGTAAACACTCGCTGCAAATCCCGCAATTAAGGCATCTGCTGGCTTCCGCCACTGCCTGATCCTCGGTGTAAGTAGCCTCAATTTCAGCAAAGCTGGAAATCCTGCTTTCCGGAGAGGCTTTGACCGGGTGTACTCTGGCCACCTTTTCGTATCTTCCGGCGGGTACCGGGGCCGACTCCTGCTGAGGCTTCTCCCGGCCTTCGCTGAGATCGGCACCATTCAGGTATCGATCGATTGAAATTGCGGCTTCATGTCCGTGACTAATTGCATCCACTGCCGATTTTGGCCCGGTTACGCCATCACCACCGGCGAAAACACCTGCTTCATCCGTGGCCAGAGTTACCGGGTCAACAACGATAAATCCCCGGTTGTTCTTGACGGCAGTATCCTGAGGCAAAACAGAAAGATCGGTAGCCTGACCAATAGCCATAATAACCGTATCGCATTCAAAAGCTGAGACAGTTTCCTTATCAAATGTGGGGGCGAATCTGCCTTCGCTATCGAATACCGAAAGGCACTTTTCAAACTCTATTGCACACACGTTCCCATCTTTGGCAAGTATCTGTTTCGGCCCCCAGGAAGGATTCATTCTCACGCCTTCCTCGATGGCCTCTTCGATTTCCCATTCATGCGCCGGCATCTCATCACGAGATTCCAGACAAACAGAGTTAACTTCCTCTGCACCAAGACGTATTGCCATTCGAGCAACGTCCATGGTTACATTACCACCGCCCACGACGACCACTTTCTTGCCCATTCCGGTCTCTTTGCCCAAATTGGCATTGCGTAGGAAATCCAGTGATAACAAAACTTGTGGAAGGTCAATGCCGGGAATCGGCAATCCACGACCATTGATAGCGCCAATCCCAAGATAGATAGCCTGATAGCCTTGGTTTTTCAAATCGGTGAGGGAAGGGTTGCCGTTGATCGGCGTATTGAGTTTAAGTTCTATTCCCAGATCAATAATATCTTGAACGTCGGCATCAACGATTTCCTTCGGAAGCCGGTATTTCGGAATCGCGGTCTGAAGCTGTCCACCCGGTTTCGGCCCGGCCTCGAAAATCGTGACCGGATAACCCTGTTGAGCCAAATCATAGGCACAAGTGAGCCCGGATGGGCCGGACCCTACCACAGCCACTTTAGGCTTGGACGGGTCGATCTGGGGTTTCTCTTCGACCGATATGGTACCTTCCTGCCTCTTTTGCCTGACAATATCGGCAGCAAACCTTTTTAACGGAGCAATGGCAATCGGCTCGTCTATTTCTCCCCTGTTACACTGCTGCTCACAGGGGTGGTGACATATCCTGCCGATAGCGGCTGGAATAGGAATCCATTGTTTGATGTGCGCCAGCGCCTCGGCAAACTTCCTTTGCGAGATAAGGGCGACGTATCCCTGGCCATTACAGCCAGCGGGGCAGGTCAGCTTGCAGGGAGGTCGGGGGCCCTTGCTGATTGCATTGGCGCTGGGGATTGCCTGGGGATATCGTTTGAAAACCGCTTTGCGATTCGACAGGCCTTCTTCAAACTCGTTCAACTGAGTGACCGGACATGCTTCCACACAGTCGCCGCAGGAACTGCACTTATCGATATCAATATAACGGGGTTTCTTGAGTACCTTAACGTTGAATCTGCCTGGTTCACCTTCGATGGACTGTATCTTTGAGTTGGTGATAATCTCGATATTCAGATGCTTGTCAACTTCAATCAGTTTGGGAGAAATCATGCACATGGCACAATCATTGGTAGGGAAGGTCTTGTCCAACTGTGCCATCCTTCCCCCGATGGAAGTGGTCTCTTCCACCATGTACACCTTGAATCCTGAATTAGCCAGGTCCAGCGCCGACTGCATGCCGGATATCCCACCGCCCACCACCATTACTGCTCCTGTCTTAGTATTTTGCTTGTTACCTTTTGCGCACTCGGCTGAATTCTGTACAGCGCGGGGTTTGAGGGGTGATTTCTTTTTCGCAGGCTGTTTCCTGGCAGTCGTCTTTTTTTGCTTTGCCACGATCCTCAACTCCTTACTTGCGAATGTTATCGAACGCAGGCATATATCACACTACGTCAGTACGTCGGCAGCATGAGTTGAACCCGATGGATTTTGAGGATTGGTTACTAAAAGCGATAAGTGAGAAAAACTGACTTTGTTTCTAATTAACCATGAAAAGCACCTGATTTGTCCGAAAGTGCTTCATTTGCACCATCCAGGTTGACATGTTGCGCATCCACAGGTAATTTTATACCATTTTGAGGTCAATGGCAAGTTGGGGAACTACGCAATTATCTCTATAAGACCATAGGCAAATCAGGTAATTGACAGTTAATAGGTGACCTCTGGCGAGGTTTCTCTAGTGGCTTCATTCCGTAGCTTTAGTAGCTCTGCCCAGAAATAGTTATTTGGGGTTCTCAGCCGGGAAGCAATAACACAAGCTATGCTTCGCATAATTTCATAACCGATATGTTGGTTGAGATCCATAATTTTTATCAACTCTTTACCATTGACAGAGAGTACTGTACTGGTTTCGACACAAACAGACGTTCGGTTGAATGCATAAGGGGGCACCAAAGCCGACCAGCCAAATATACTGCCTTTATGTACCGTATCAACCGTTATTTCCCGTTTCTCATCACTCGCTCCAAATTGCACCGGCAGCCTTAATTCAACTTTTCCATCCACCAGCACATTTAGATCCTCCGCCGGGTCCCCCTCGGCCGAAACCACCTGACCGGCCCCGAACACCCGTAACCGCATGGAAGGCAGAGCCGCAACAATTCCTAGCTCCTCATCATTCAAGCCGACAAATACCTCTGTGCGCTTGAGTATTTCAACGAATTCTTCGATCGATTCCATAGGTATCTCCACTTCAATGGGATAGTTAAAGCAAGTATAATCGATTAATTTTGACTTTTCAACTTCTGTGCTCCGGGGGAAACGCAGTTCAATCCCATGCCCCAACCATTTGTATTTCCCACTGGATACTTGACTTACCCCCATATGCTTGTCATAATTGTGCCAATATAAGGTACTGAGATAGCGGTTATGGACAAGAAGATATTGGATTCCTATAAGGCGCTATACCAGATCGCTACCGAAATTGATTCCGGCACTTCTACGAAAGATGTGCTAAATGCTATCGTGAGAAGCACCACCCTGATAATGAATGTAAAGGGGTGCTCTCTCATGCTGCTCACCCAGGGTCGAAGCAAACTCGTTCACATCGTCGCCTACGGCCTCAGCGAGTCTTATATCAAGAAAGGGACTATCAAGATCGACCCTGTTATCGACGAGGTATTGAAGGGAAGCCCTGTGATCGTTGAAGATGTCTGTGCCGATTCTCGGATCCAATACAAGGAACAGGCCCGGAAAGAAGGTATCGTATCTATGCTTTCCATCCCGATGGTCCTGAAAGATGAAGTGACCGGCCTCCTCAGGTTGTACACAAAGAAACCAAGACATTTTTCCGAAAACGATATCGAGTTCCTCAAACTGGTCGCCAGTTTGGGAGCCATATCCCTGCGAAAAGCTACTGAGTATGAATCCCAAGAACAGTATTACGAGAAAAAACTTAAGGAAAAGATTGCACAATTGGACCGGAGCCAGGAGGAACTGGCCAAAGTTGAAGAAGCCAAGGAAAAGCTGCTTGCGTTCATCTCGATGGTCGCTCACGACCTCAAAGCTCCATTAGCGGCGATTCAAACCTATTTTGGCGTGATGCTGGGCGGATTTACGGGCGAACTCAATCCAAAGCATCAAGAAATTATCGAGAAGAGCAGCCGCCGGGTTGATGGGTTACTGGAGCTGATCAGCGATCTGCTGGACATTTCACGCATCGAGTCCGGCCAGATTGTACATGAAATGAAACCAGTTTCGATTGGTGAGCTGGTGCAATCGCAAGTAGACGATGCTGCCGGTCTGGCTAAGAAGAAGAAGATATCATTCTCTGTAAACATCCCCCCCGATTTGCCCCCCATCTACGGATCTCCGACCAGACTGCAACAGGTTTTTTCCAACCTCCTCAGCAATGCAGTAAAATTTACACCTGAAGGAGGCCTGATTGATTTTGTCGTCGTGCATCAGGAGGGATGTATCTATGGAACGCTTCAGGATACCGGTATCGGCATCCCGCCGGACGAACTACCCCGTATCTTTGAGGATTTCTATCGGGCCAGCAATGTTGAATCCCTGACGGGTACCGGGCTTGGATTACCCATCGTTAGGCGGATCATTGAATCTCACGGTGGCGAAATTGAGGTCGTTAGTCCGTGCCCGGAAACCGGCAAGGGATGCCGGTTCGTTTTTTCCATTCCCATCAGCAAACCGTAATACTGAAATATATTCGCACCCATGCCGGTTTCCGGCAGGACTGGACTTGCTGCCGCTTCTGCTAGTATAATGGAAACGGCTTGGAGCCGGAGGAATCTATTGGCGCAGGCCCATAAAATACTGATTATCGATGACGACCCGGATATTCGTGATGCGCTAACCATAATCCTGGAGTCCCAGGGCCACCAAGTAAGTACCGCGAACTATGGAGCCCAAGGAATCCAAAAGGTTCGAAATGATAAGCCTGATTTAGTTATCCTGGATTTGATCATGCCTGGGATGGGGGGGTTTGCCGTCTATAAGCAATTAAAGAGCCCTGATCATCCGGAGTGGCACGATATTCGCATATTGATATTGACCTCTCTGAGGGAAGAAGCTAGTAAAGAGAGGTTCGAGGCAGAAACAGGGATGAAAATGCAGGTGGATGATTACATTGAGAAGCCGATTTCTCCCTCGCTAATGGTTCAAAGGGTACAAAAATTGTTGAACCGATAGGGATGCATCATTGTCGAGTGAAGAACTCATCTTGAAGAGGTTTGTGAAATAACAACCGTTCATTTGTGAAACTGGTTACGAAAGGAGTAGTGATATGGCAGACAAAGCGAAGATTCTTATAGTAGATGACGATCCGGACCTGGTGATAGCGACGAAGATTGTGCTTGAGACAAAATATGAAGTTATCACTGCGAGCGAAGGCGAAGAGGGATTAACAAAAGCCAAGGCGGAGAAGCCAGACCTGATTATTCTTGATGTTATTATGCCAGTAAAAGACGGCTTCACTGCTGCCGAGCAGCTGAAAAAGGACCCCGAACTGGCTGATATCCCTGTTATAATGCTTACCAGCTACGCTGAACGCAAAGGAGAGACCAACATTCCGCAATCCAAGGGTATGACGTTGGAAGCTGAAGATTACATCGAGAAACCGGTCAAGCCAGAGGAATTACTCAAACGGGTTGAAGATTTACTCTAAAACGCCTGAATGCCTTGCAGATTTACAAACTGACAATACCAATAAAGGGGCAGGTCAGAACCTGCCCCTATCATTTGCCTGACATGGAGTCGGAAACTTGTCTGAACTTCCATTGGAACTCACCGAGGAGGAAAAAGAAAAGGCCTGTTATTTCCTCCATCATCTCGCTTCCCGATTCTCTCCAGAGCGCAGCAACCTAATTCCCATTCTACAGGAAGCCCAACGGGAAATTGGCTATCTGCCACGAGAGGCTATGGAAGGGATTGCCGAATTCCTCGAAATCCCCCGAGTCGTCATTTACAGTGTCGTCACTTTCTATAACCAGTTTCGATTGAACCCGCCCGGCAAACGCTCAATACGAGTCTGTATGGGAACCGCCTGTCACGTTGGCGGCGGCAACATCATCCTGGACGCCTGGCGGCGTCGGCTGGGCATAGACCGGCGTCAAACTACACCGGATAGGGAATTCGATCTTGATACCGTTGCCTGTGTCGGTTGCTGTGCTATGGCCCCCGTTGTCGTTATCAATGAAGATGTCCACGGCAGGGTCTCCCCTACGCGGGTCGACGGACTGTTGCTGCAATTCGAGATGGAACGGGGAAAAGCATCCAGGGAGACCCAATGAGCTCGGATTTCGACGCCAAATATGAATCTTTACGCCAGAAGGCTGTTTCACAATGGGAATCGATCTTCAGCGGCAGTAAGCCCATCATAATGGTTGGCACAGCAACATGTGGTCGAGCAGCGGGAGCCCTCGATGTACTGAATGTCATTCGCAGGGAACTGGAAGCCCGAAACAGCGATGTTCCGATCCTTGAGGTTGGCTGCCTGGGGCATTGTTACGCCGAACCACTGGTCGCTATTTTCAAGCCCGGAGGTGAATACCCTCCCCTGTTGTACGGATATGTTACTCCGGATACTGTTCGTCTTCTGGTACGCGATTACGTTTTCGGGGAGGATCCGAGCCTGGAGTTCTTACTGGGTGCACTGGAACCAAACGAGATGCTCCCGGCCCTGGCAGACCTTCCGCGTTCCTCTTACGAAAGACATATCCTCCTTGAAAACTGCGGCAGGATCGATCCCGAGCATATTGAGCATTACATCGCTAATAATGAAGGCTATGCAGCACTGGCCAGGGTGCTGCAAATGGACCCCGTGAGTGTTATTGATGAGATCGGTCAATCCGGCCTTCGGGGAAGGGGAGGCGCCGGATTCCCCACCGGGAAGAAGTGGGAAATCTGCCGGAACGCCCCGGATCAGCCCAGATATCTGATATGTAACGCCGACGAGGGAGATCCAGGAGCCTTCATGGATCGCTCTATACTGGAAAGCGATCCCCATTCAGTGATCGAAGGAATGCTCATCGCCGGTTACGCCATTGGCGCTGACCAGGCATATCTTTATGTTCGGGCCGAATACCCGCTGGCCGTAGATCGAATGTCCACTGCTATCGATCAGGCCAATAGCATGAATCTTTTGGGAGACCATATTCTGGGAAGTGATTTCAATTTTGCTATTCACCTGTTCCAGGGTTCGGGAGCGTTTGTGTGCGGTGAGGAAACCGCCCTCATCGCCTCCATGGAGGGGAGGCCAGGTATGCCACGTCACCGCCCTCCATTTCCAGCCGCAGAAGGCCTCTACGGGAAGCCCACCGTTATAAACAATGTTAAAACCCTTGCTTCAGTCCCTCGGATCATCCGAAACGGGGCAAAATGGTATTCCGAAATCGGTACCAGCCAAACATCCGGTACCGCTGTATTTGCACTGGCCGGGAAAGTGATTAATACCGGTTTAACTGAGGTTCCTATGGGAACCAAGCTGCGGGAAGTTATCTTCTCGATCGGCGCGGGAATACCCGGCGGAAGGAGTTTCAAGGCAGTACAGATCGGGGGGCCTTCCGGCGGTTGCCTGCCTGAATCTGAACTCGACCGGGCAATCGATTTTGATTCTTTGAAAGAAGCCGGCGCGATGATGGGTTCGGGTGGCATGGTGATCCTGGATGAAGAAGACTGCATGGTGGATGTCGCCAGGTATTTCCTGGAGTTTACTCAGAATGAATCCTGCGGGAAATGCACCATGTGCCGTCTGGGAACCCGGCAAATGCTTCAGATACTGGATGACATCACCCGAGGGGAAGCCGAGATTGAGGCGCTGCACACTCTGGAACAACTCGCCCGTGATATCCAGGAAGGATCGCTTTGCAATTTGGGGAAAACCGCACCGAATCCTGTGTTAACAACGCTCAGGTATTTCCGAGACGAATATGAAGCACATATCAAAGAAAAACGGTGTCCCGCCAGGCGATGTTACGACCTGATGGCTTATTACATACTCCCGGATAAGTGCCGAAAATCCTGCGACGCCTGTGTGGGAACCTGTACTGTAGAGGCGATCTACCA
>CAZDMY010000004.1:0-21272 GCA_964506405.1 uncultured Dehalococcoidia bacterium
GGAGGCCCGGGAGAAGCTGAGGCGGGGCATGCATATCATGATCCGCGAAGGTTCATCGGAGAAGAACCTTGAGGCACTTTTACCACTGGTCACCGATAGGACCTTTCAACGCTGCATGTTCGTTGTCGACGATCGCGACTGTGCTGATCTTAAGAACGATGGCGATATCGATGCAGTGGTAAGAAAAGCAATCAATCTGGGACTAGATCCCATCCGGGCGATTCAAATGGCCACAATCAATACTGCCGAATATTTCCGGTTAAGCAGGCTTGGTGCCGTGGCTCCGGGTTATCGGGCCAATCTGGTGGTCCTTAACGATCTGGAGTCCGTCCTTGCCAGTACTGTTTTCTATGATGGAAAAGTAGTGGCAAGAAAGGGGGAAATGACCGTTTCCATTGCATCCGTAACCGACGATCAACTTACCCATACCGTCAATATCAAGCCGTTTATTGTTGATGACCTCAGAATACCGGCAAGGGAAGGAACGTTCCCGGTTATCGAGCTGATCCCGGATCAGATCGTCACCAGGGGCATTCGAGAAGAGGTTAAGGCGGAGGACGGATTCATTCAGCCGGATACGGAACGTGATATCCTCAAGCTGGCGGTAGTGGAGCGTCATAGAGCTACTGGGAATATCGGACTGGGCCTGGTCAAAGGTTTCGGCCTTAAACGGGGGGCACTGGCCTCATCCATCGCTCACGATTCTCATAACATCGTCGCTGTCGGTACCAACGATGCGGACATCGTTGCCGCCGTGAAGGAAATCGAGCGGCAGCAGGGTGGTATTGCCATCACCGCGGATGGGAAAGTCCTCACTTCCCTGGCTCTGCCTATCGCCGGGCTCCTTTCCGAGGAGTCGCTGGAGGTGATGGTCTCAAAATTTGAAGAGCTTAAGAAGACGGCTGCAGAGCTTGGCTGCCGGCCTGTGGCCCCTTTTGCCACGCTATCGTTCCTGGCTTTGCCGGTCATTCCGGAACTGAAGCTTACAGACCGAGGGCTGGTGGATGTTGTGGCTTTCAAACTTCTAGAGGAATGAGTATAAATGGTAAAGCCGCCTGCTATAGTTGATAAGTATAAAACAGCCGTGATTTTGAAGGATGGTACCACCCTCCATCTCCGGCCGGTACTGCCCGGTGACGAGCAGCGCATCGAGGATCTATTTGCCCGCTTAAGCAGCCACAGCCTCTATCTGCGCTTTCATCACGTGTTACGGCACATGTCCCAGGAGGAAGCCAAACGATTCTGTAACGTCGATTATGAGAACGATTTCGCTCTGGCTGCCACGCTGGGGGAGGAGACTGAAGAGAAGATCATCGGGCTGGGTCATTTCTACCGATTACCATCACCCGATAGAGCCGAAGCTGCGTTTGTAGTGGAGGATACCTATCAGGGCAAGGGCATCGGTTCTCACCTCCTGGAGCAATTAGCTGCCATTGGCAGGGACAACGGTATTCGGACATTTGAAGCGTCGATCCTGGCGGAAAACCAGACCATGCTCAGGGTTCTGGAGCGTAGCGGCTTTCGTCTGGTTGAGGAAATGGAATCCGGTGTCTACCAGATGGAGATGGATCTTTCCGTAACGCCGACGGTCGAACGTATGAGTGCGGAACGGGAGAAGGTGGCTTCAGTCGCCTCACTTCAGGCCTTTTTGAAACCCCATTCAATCGCGGTTATCGGTGCGTCACAACGCGAGGGCTCCATCGGGAATAAGGTATTTGCCAACATCCTTTATCAGGGATTGAAAGGTGTGGTGTATCCGGTGAATCCAAATGCCCAGGTGGTCTGTTCGGTAAGTGCGTATCCTTCTGTCCTGGATATTCCCGGAGAAGTGGATCTTGCCATTGTCATTGTCCCGGCAATTATGGTACACAAAGTAGTGCAGGAGTGCGGAAGGAAAGGGGTTCGGGGGGTGGTGGTGATATCAGCAGGATTTGCTGAGACCGGCCGGGAAGGGATCGAGCGGCAGCAGCGATTGCTGGATACTGCCCGTAGTTATGGAATGCGGCTGGTTGGGCCGAACTGCATGGGCGTGATCAATACCGATCCTGAAATCAACATGAACGCTACATTTTCCCCGGTGTTCCCACCGGTCGGCACTGTGGCGATGGCCAGCCAGAGTGGCGCATTGGGACTGGCTATCCTGGAGTATGCAAGAAATTTGAATGTCGGGCTTTCCACATTCGTTAGCGTGGGCAACCGGGCGGATGTTTCCAGCAACGACCTCCTGCAATACTGGCAGGATGATCCGGACACCAGAGTTATTCTTCTCTATCTCGAATCATTCGGAAATCCAGCCAAATTCGGGCGTATCGCACGCCGCGTGGCGGCAGTAAAACCGGTGATAGCGGTCAAAAGCGGAAGGACCCCGGCCGGCTCGCGGGCAGCTGCCTCCCATACTGGTGCGCTGGCCACCGCGGAGGTGGCGTCTGATGCACTTTTCAAACAGGCCGGAATCATCCGGGTTGATTCCCTGGAGGAGCTTTTCGATGTTGCCAACCTGCTGGCCCATCAGCCACTTCCAGCCGGAAAGCGGGTAGCCATTTTAACCAATGGTGGCGGTCCCGGTATTCTAACCGCCGATGCCTGTGCTTCGCGGGGACTGGAACTGCCGCAGCTTTCGAAAAGGACGGTATCTCGTCTAAAACGAATCCTGCCCAAAGAGGCAACATTTTCGAATCCTGTGGATATGACTGCCGGTCCCGGGGCTAGAGAATACGGCAAGGCCATGAAGATTCTGGCCGACGACGAGAGTGTAGATATTCTAATTGTTATTTTTATCCCTCCGATCGTTACGGATCCCAAGGCGATAGCGGATGCAATCCGGAAAGTAGCTCCTACATTTCGTGAGCGGGGTAAAACGCTGGTGGCATCATTTATGAGTTCTCGCGGGGTTCCTTCTGAGTTAGGGTCCAGAGAAGAGGGACATGTTCCTACCTTCACCTTTCCCGAGGCAACAGCAGGGGCTTTGGCTCGAGCGTGTGATTATGGGGAATGGCTGAAACAGCCTACAGGCCGGATTCCAAAATTTACGGATATCGACAGGAGGAAAGGGGAACGGATCATTGAGGAAGCACTTCAGAAAGGTGCTTCTCGACCGTTATGGCTTCGAGCTGTTTCTGCTGTAGAACTTCTGGATGCTTACGGAATCAGGGTCGTGTCTACCAGGATTGCCAAAAGCGCCAAACAAGCGGCGGATGCAGCGAAAGAGATCGGCTTTCCCGTATGTGTTAAGCTGCTTTCAAAAACGATAACCCACAAAACCGAGGTGGGTGGCGTGATGCTCGATCTGCGCACCCGAGAAGAAGTCAAACAAGCCTTCGAGAGGATCAAAAGCCGGCTGAATGAAAAGGACCTGGCGGGTGAGATGTCGGGAGTGCTCGTACAATCCATGATCAGGGGCGGACTGGAAACCATTGTTGGAGTTACGCAGGACCCTTCATTTGGTCCGCTCGTCCTCTTTGGTTATGGCGGTATTTATACCGAACTATACCGGGACGTCAGCTTTCGCATCCATCCGCTGACCGATCTGGATGCCAGGGAAATGATTCGTTCGGTCACTGCATATCAACTTCTCGAAGGATGGCGTGGTGCAAAACGTGCGGATATCGAATCTCTTGAGGACTTACTACTAAGGATTTCAGCGATGGTCGAAGATCTACCGCAAATTGTGGAACTCGATCTGAATCCCATTAAAGTCAAGGCTGAGGGCAGCGGTTATTATGTCGTGGATGCACGCATTATGATATCTGAAGCAGAGGCGGCGGAGAAAGAGCGTCGATAGGAATCAGCCTTTCCTTTCAAGCTATTGTGTGAAAATGTTCATTACCTTCGAGGGAATCGAGGGGTGCGGCAAAAGCACCCAGTCAAAAGCGTTAAGAAGGCGGCTCGTTCGCCGGGGAATATCCGCAATTCTGGTAAAAGAACCCGGCACGACAGCAGTAGGGCGTGTAGTTCGCCAGCTTCTGAAACATCGGCTGGAGATTACCCTGGACCCTGTGACGGAAATGTTCCTTTTCGAGGTGGCCCGTGCACAACTGGTATCTGAAGCTATTCTCCCGGCGATGAAGTCAAAACGAATAGTGATATGTGATCGGTTCGGGGAATCCACCCTTGCTTATCAGGGATATGGCCGCAATATGGATGTGAATACGATTCTCAAGCTAAATGATGTTGCCACCAAAGGTCTCCGGCCGGACCTGATAGTGCTGATGGATATCGATGTCGAGGCAGGATTAAAGCGGAAGGGGGCTGCTTCCGTCAATGATCGTTTTGAGCGTGAGGAATTGTCCTTTCACCAACGGGTGAGGAACGGGTATCTCGCCATGTCCCAAGCCGAGCCGGAACGATGGCTGGTGATCGATGGTTCGTTGCCGCCCAGGGAGATCGGCAACCTCATTTGGGCACGTACTCAACGCATGATCGAATATTCCTGTTTTCCTTGACAGCACGTATGAATTATAGCTATAATAAATCCTTGCGGTTATTCGAAGAATTTAGAAGGGAGGCGATACCGTTTGACCGAAGTCCGAATAGATGGAAATGAATCGATAGAGAGTGCACTGAAGCGTTTCAACAAAAAGGTGCAAAGTGACGGCATCCTGAGTGAGTACCGAAGACGGCAGTTTTTCGAGAAGCCGTCGGTGGTCAGGAAGAAGAAACGAGCCACCAAAAAACGCAAGAGCATCCGCAGCTCGTAAATAGGCCCATCATAAAGAGCGCAAGTCAGGGAGGTAAGGTAAATTGACGTTGCCTGAGCGGCTTTCAGCCGATCTCAACCAATCGATGAAGTCCGGCGAAAAAACACGTGTAGCCGCCCTCCGGATGATTAAGGCAGCGATCAAAAATGCTGAGATCGCTCAGAGGAAACCGCTGGATGATGCCGGTCTGTTAGCAGTGCTTTCTCGTGAGGTGAAACAGCGGAGGGAAAGCGTCGCAGAGTTCAAGAAAGCCAACAGGCAGGATGCCGTCGATAATGAAGAAGCACAATTGGCTGTCGTCCTGGAATACCTGCCTCAGCAGATGTCGGGAGAAGAAATAGAGGGACTTGTCCGGGAAGTCATCGATAAGATCGGGGCCCAGGGCCCCAGGGACAAAGGAAAAGTAATGAGTCAACTGATGCCCCAGGTTAAAGGGAAAGCGGATGGGCAACTGGTTAACGAGATTGTTACTCAGGCGCTTGAAAACGTTTGATTAGCTGGACTATAAAGCAAGTTATTAAAGGGACCGGTTTTAAACCGGTTCCTTTTTTTTGTTGAATCTTGAAGTATCAAGCAGGTCTAAAAGCTGAGGAATGAGAATTGTCGATTCTGGGTTTCTACTTTGTTTAGAGTTTGGCTATTGGAATTCCGAGGTTTTGAATGGATCAGTAGCGGATTTCGAAACTGGGAAAATCGCCTGTTGAAGCGGTCCATTGAGTATCGATGTTATCGACCCTTGCTCCCATTGGACCTACACTGAGGAGTTTCACCAAATCTTCGAGCCTTTCCCTTTCCCCTTCGGCGTAAACTTCAACCGATTTCCCTTCGGGGAGGTTGCGGACGTAGCCTGTGATCCCAAGGGCACGTGCATGCTGTTGTACATAAGCTCGAAAGTATACACCCTGGACCCGTCCGTCAACGATGGCGTGAAGCGAGTCTTTCTGAATCATTAAGAAGAGTTTAGCAAACGGTAATTTTGATGTAAAGCGATTCGTTCGACATACGAGAATCCATGCAAGTGGAAAACGGAAATGGTCAAGAAGGGAAGCCGAAGGATCCTGATTGCGATCCGGTTACCATATCGGGCCGGAAAATGAGAAATGGTTTTCAGGGTGATCGAGTGATGGGGCACCGTGGTGCCCCGTTTATTCCTATAGCAGTTTGCAGAGGTTAGCCATTTCGATCGCACTAACACCTGCATAGAAACCGGCATTTCCCATTTTGGTGCCGGCCCGCTCGATAGCCTGTTCCAGGGTATCAGCCGTAATAACACCGAATGTGATCGGCAGGCCTAACTCCAGGCTCGCGTTGGCAATCCCTTTACTGACCTCAGAGGCGATATAATCGAAATGTGGGGTTCCACCCCGTATCACTGCACCCAGGCAGATAACCCCATTGTATTTGCCGGATTGGGCCATTTTCTTGGCGATAAGGGGGATCTCAAATGCCCCTGGTGTCCAGGCAATTTCCACATCCTCTTCTTTAACGCCGTGTCGTGAAAGGGCGTCCTTCGCACCCGACAAAAGCTTGCTGGTGATCAACTCGTTGAAACGGGAGACCACCAGACCGAACTTCAGCCCTTCCCCGATCAGTATTCCTTCATATTCTTTACCCAAACTTCCTCCTTTCAAGCGACCCGTTCAAAACCTGTCTGCCGGGTTCACCAGTCAAGATCGATCAAATGCCCCATCTTGGTTTTCTTGGTTTGCAGATAGCCGATGTTTTCCGGATGCGGAGGGGCTAAAATAGGGACGGTTTCCACCACACGCAAACCATAGCCATCCAGTCCGACCACTTTCTTAGGGTTATTGGTAAGCAGGCGCATGTCCCGGACCCCGAGATCACTCAAAATTTGCGCACCGATCCCATAGTCTCGAAGATCCGGCGGGAATCCGAGCTCGATATTGGCGTCGACTGTATCCAGACCGCCGTCCTGCAGCGCGTAGGCCTTGATTTTATTGTGAAGCCCAATTCCCCTCCCCTCCTGCCTCATATACAGGAATATCCCGCGACCCTCTTTTTCGATGGCCTCCATGGCCAGTGGTATCTGTTCTCCGCAATCACAGCGAATACTTCCAAATACATCCCCGGTGAGGCATTCACTGTGAACCCTGACGAGTACCGGCTCATCTCCGTTAACGATTTCCCCCTTAACCAGTGCCACATGTTCGTCGGGGTCGATAACACTCTTGTAAGCAATTGCGGTGAAATCACCATACCGGGTTGGCAGATGCGCCTCGGCAACTTTTTGTACCAGCTTATCATGCCGCCGCCGATAGGCAATAAGCTGTTCGACACTGATAATCTTCAGTTCGTGTTCTTCAGCGATTTTTTCCAGATCATTCAAGCGGGCCATGGTGCCGTCATCATTCATAACTTCGCAGATAACAGCCGAGGGGTAAATCCCTCCCAGACGGGTAAGATCAACTGACGCCTCTGTATGCCCGGCACGAACAAGGACCCCGCCCCTGCGTGCCCGCAAGGGAAACATATGGCCGGGATACGCGATGTCCTCCGGACGGGTCGTCGGGTCGATCAGAGTTTTGACTGTTGCAGCTCGATCCGCCGCTGAAATACCGGTGGTGACCTTATTCCTGGCTTCGACCGAAACGGTGAAAGCGCTATCGAAGTGCGAGGTGTTATGTCGCACCATCATGGGGATTTTAAGCTCTTCAATCCTTTCCGGGGTTAGCGGTATGCAAATCAAACCCCTCGCATACTTGGCCATAAAGTTGATGGCTTCAGGGGTGACCTTTTCGGAAGCGATCATCAAGTCGCCTTCGTTCTCCCTGTCTTCATCATCTACAACAATAATGAATTTTCCTTCTTTCAAGTCCTCGATAGCTTCTTTGATGGTAGCGAGTGCCATTGTCGTGCCTCCAAGTGTATCTACAGTTTAGTATCTGGTAGGGAATAAGTCAACGAAAACAGGGCTCTGAGCTTTATGCGAAACCATGTTCTGAAAGGAATTCGGCGGTAATTCCAGGGCTTTCCCGGCCGATCAGGCGCTCTACGTATTTGGCAAGGATATCTACTTCCAGGTTGACCGAATCCCCGTTTCCTTTAGTTGAAAGTGTGGTATGATCCCGTGTAAAGGATACCAGGGAAACGGTGAATGAGGTAACGTCACAGGAGGTAACGGTCAGGCTGATACCGTCAACGGCGATAAACCCTTTTTCCACCACGTATCGGAGTACGTCTTTCGGCGCAGCCACTTTCATTAATGTAGCGCCGGATTCGGGAACAAGCGAGAGCACCCTGCCGGTTCCGTCGACGTGGCCCTGGACGAAATGACCCCCCAACCGCCCCCCGACTGCCAGTGCTCTCTCAAGATTGACTTGATCCCCCGGGCGCAAATCACCCAGGCTGGTCCGGCGTAGTGTTTCCGGCATAATCTCAACGGAAAACAGGTCCGGGCCCGCTTCGATTACCGTCAGGCAAGCACCGTTTACGGAGACACTGTCACCAGGGGCTGTTCCCTGCAGAATTGTATGAGCGGAAAGGGTCATCCATTGCCGGTTAACAGATTTGACCGTGCCTATTTCCTCTACGATTCCGGTAAACATATTATCAGCCGGTATACCCTGTCATCATTATATCATCCACAAACTGTTCGACCCGGCAACGGACCAAGCGGGTTGCCTGTGATATTAGTTCCGCGCCGCGGCCGGAAACCGGGGTAATAGCATCCGTTCCACCGATGATCATAGGTGCGATAAAGGCAACGATTTTATCGATAAGGCGGCCGTCATGAAGAGATCCTAAAAGGGTACCCCCGCCTTCAGCGAGCACATTGGTTATCTCCCGCTCGCCCAGTATGTTCAGGAGCTCATCGAGGTCTACGTGTCCATCCTTTTCCCCGAGCACAAGCACCTCGATCCCCTTTTTAACATATCGATCCTTTTGGGATGTATCCAAAGCCTTCGTGGATGCGATTAATACTCGTTCAGGATTGGCAAATACCTTGGCATCGACTGGACTTTTTCCGCTACTGTCCAGGATCACTCGAAGGGGTTCACGGGAACCGTTGAGTGTGCGGGCGGTGAGTTGCGGATTATCTTTTAGAACTGTGTTAACCCCTACCATAATGGCATCCGTCTCCCAGCGGAATCGATGGGCACGTTCTCTCGACCATTCATTAGTAATCCATTTTGAATTGTAACTGCGTGTGGCGATCTTGCCATCCAGGCTCATGGCGAACTTGGCCGTTACAAACGGCCGGTGGGTCGTGATATATTTCAGGTAACCCTCGTTGATCTCTTTCGCTTCCTGCTCACCTTCACCGACGTGCATCCGAATACCATCCGATTCCAGTATGACTTTCCCTTTACCCCCTACCAGTGGATTGGGGTCCAGCGTGGCGATATGAATTTCTCGGATGCCGCTTTCGATTATTGCCTTTGTGCAGGGCGGGGTCCGGCCCTGGTGGCAACAGGGTTCAAGGGTGACGTACATGGTTCCACCCCTGGCTGATTCACCTGCTTGTTCCAGCGCCACGATCTCGGCGTGGGCGGAGCCGGGGGGCTGAGTATGTCCTTGCCCAACGATCCGCCCCTCCTTGTTGAGGATAACTGCTCCCACGGCGGGATTGGGGCTTACATTTCCAAGCGCTTTCCGAGCGAGCGAAAGCGCTTGCTGCATGTAGTCTGCCATCTTGATAAGGATTCTAACACCGCGATCAAAGGACTGCAACTGAACTCTGTAAATCGACAGGGTCTCCGGAACAAGATAGGGGCACGAAACCTTGTGCCCCTATCCGAATAAGTTGACTTATTGTCCTCTACTAAGCAGTCCTTCGGATGAGTTTTCGGAAGCCGCCGGTCTCCCATACAACAAGGAGTTGACTTGCAATGAAGATAGAACTGTATGTACCGGATATCACCCCGACAATCAATACCAGCATGAAGCTTTCAATGGCCTCACCAACGAAAAGATAAACCGATACCAGCACCAGTAGCGTGGTAAGGCTGGTATTCAAGGATCGGCTCAGTGTCTCGACGAGGCTGTTATTAACCACGGTTTCAAAACTCTGCCGTCCGGCCTTCCCAAGGTTTTCCCGGATGCGGTCGAATACGACGATAGTATCGTTCACGCTGTATCCAATTACAGTCAGAAGACCGGTGATGAAGATCAGGTTGATCTCCAGGTTGAGCGCATTGCCAAGGACCGCGAACACGGCCATGGCAATCAGTACGTCGTGGATCAATGCGATAACGGCGCATGTTCCATAGCGAAGCGGCTTCGGCAATCTGCGAAACGCCCAGGAGATATAGATGAGAATACCTAATGCCGCTACGATCACCGCGATTGTTGCACCCTCGGCTTTCTCCCGGGCTATAGGGTCGGATACTGAATCAAACTCAAGTTCCCCGGTCATTCCGATTTCTCTAAGATCGGCGATAAGCTGTGTCTTTTCAGTATCGGAAAGCTCTTTGGAACGAATAATAAACGCATTTTCGGATTGATCGGTCTCTGCCCTCTGGATTTCTGCTTCCGGATGGCCGGCGTCGGAAAACATGGTTTGGACCGTATCTTTCTCGACGGGCCGGTCGAACTCAACTGTCATGATAGAGCCACCGGTAAAATCAATTCCCCAGGGAACTCCGGCAGTGGATGCAAAAATGATGCCAATAACGATCAAGATCGAGGATAATATGAAATAGTACCGTTTCTTACTTACGAAATCAACCATGCTACCGACCCTCCATAGGGAGCATTTTTTCCTTTAAAGCCGAAATATACAACGAGCGCTGGTTCACAATGCCGGTGGTTGCAAGGAAACGCAGGAACGTACGCGTAGTCACCACGGCGGAGAACAAGCTGATCGCTACTCCGATTCCGAGTGTCCAGGCAAACCCTTCCACTTGTGGAGCTCCCAGCTTGCGTCCCATAAATCCCAGAATAAAACACGTAATGAGCGTAGAAATGTTGCCGTCGCGAATGGCCGGCCATGCGCGGTTGAACCCCAGTTCTATTGATGCCCGAAGTGTACGACCGGCACGAATTTCCTCCTTCATTCGTTCGAATATGAGCACGTTAGCATCGACCGCCATGCCAATGGATAGAATGAAACCGGCGATACCGGCAAGCGTAAGCGTCACCGGCCAGAGCTGATACACCGAAAGCACCAGTGCTGCATATATGAGCAGGGCAATCCCTGCTATAAATCCGGGTAGCCGGTAATACACAACTAAAAAGAAAATGATCAACAGAATTCCTATCACACCCGCCTGCACACTCCAGTCAACAAAGTTATCTCCAAGGGTAGGGTCAACATCATGTTGCTCAATCGTCTTTAATGGTACGACGATTCGTCCTGCATTTAGAAAATTCTTCAGATGCTTGGCCTCATCAAATGAAAGCCCGGTGATAACTCCGTTCTCACGGATTGGTTCATTTACGTGAGGAGCCGATTCGAAGATATCTCCGACAAATATTCCCAGTCTTCGCTCAACGGAATCCTCAGGTTTTGCGGCCAGGCGCGATGTGATCTGGTAAAAAAGCTCCGCCCCGGTTTTATCCCATTCGAAATACAGTTCAGGCCGGTTGGTGCTGGAATAAACCCGGACATCAACTTCACCTTTAAAGAACTGGCTGGTTAGTTCAACTTCTTTCCCGCCGATGTTCCCGGTGGCCGGGATGGCCTTATAAGTGGCTTCTTCCTTCGGAACCTCTGTAAGTTCCATTTGACCGTCTTCATCCGGGCGCAGGGCAAAATAGACGGGGCTGCCCCCTTCGAATGCCGGGATGTCTTCAATCGGTCCTTCGATAGGGGTTATGGTAACCGGTGAAGCGTCAATACCAGCCGGCGTGCCGGAATCATTGGGTGCGCTTGGCGTGCCGCCGTTATCCTGTTCGATCGGGACAAACTCCCTGAACTTGATCAGGGCGGTTTCCCCGATGCGTGCCTTCGCTTCCTCAACATCATCGATGCCGGGGATCTGGATCAGCAGTCGGTTGCTACCGACCCTCTGGATGACCGGCTCGCTAACACCATATGTGTTAATACGCTTCTCGATAACAGATGTGATGCTCGCCATGGCCTCATCCTCTGTGGTATCTTCGGGGAGCAGGTCGAAATCAGCCTCATATACGAGGTGAGCACCTCCCTGAAGGTCCAACCCCAGTTCAAGGTCCTCCCGGTCCAGGGCGTCTCCAAAGTCGGCCCAAAAGAGGGTCATCAGCGCCAGGATTGTGAGCGCTGCGATCAGCAGTAGCATTCCTTTATCTCTGGTTCGCATAAGTCTTGTCCAGCTCCTTTCTTGCCAAGTCCAGGGCATCTTTTTCGGTTACAACGTCACCGGCGGCTTGAGCTTCCCTCACACTTTCCAGCAGTTTTCCGACCAGAGGACCGGGCGTTATTCCCAGTTCATCCATTAGAGTATTGCCGTCGATGAGCTTTGGAGACGAAGCCATCCCTTCTTCACCCAGCCATTGCGAGAGCATATGCTCGGTGACTCTGAGATGGGTCTGCCATCCTTCATTATCCACTGTTGGTCCGCGCGTGGCCAGGTGGTCAGCGAGACTGATGAAAAGAGTATCCATTCCCACATCCGGATTATCACGAAAGTACCGGTACACAGCTCTGGGAGTGGGGAATTGAGGGGCATTGCTGAGATGCCCAGGCCTCAGGTGCTGATCGATGATCCGCGTGACGATTTCCTTTTCGCGGGAACTGAATCGGAATCGTTCCAGTACGTTTTCTGCGATTGCGGCTCCCTGCTGGGCGTGCCCCAGAAACCGTATTCTTTCCTTTCCTTCATCATAGCTCCTGGTTTGTGGTTTTGCGATATCGTGCAGAAGGGCAGCCATTTTCATTAAGGCCTTTCGGGTCATCCCGCTGCCTGCTTTCTGCTTTAAATGACCGGCTAGTTCATCGCAAAAGTTAAACGAAGCCAGGAATCCCTCTCTGGTCTCAAGCTCTGCCAGGAGTCTTTCAACCGCAGCCACGGTTTCGATAGAATGATCGAAAACATTCCAGTAATGCTCTTTGGGTTGTGTAACACCCCTGCAACCGGTAAGCTCAGGGATCAGGTGGTCGAGCAACCCCAGCCGGTCCATTTCCCTTAGGGATCGCGTTGCCCGGTCTGTCTCGAGGATTCTTCCAAGTTCCTCCCGAATTCTCTCGCCGCTGACATTGTTGATGAGGAAACCATCCCGTTCAATAAGTGATTCAGTTTGGGGTTCGATAGTAAAACCATATTCGGCAGCCAGCCGAAGGGCGCGCAACAGACGTACCGGGTCTTCTCGAAAGATCATATCGCCGGTTGCCCGGATGCGCTTCTCCTGAAGGTCCCCAATTCCGTTTAGCGGATCGATGAGATCCTCCAGAGATAAATGTGCTTCAAGCTTACTCAAGTCCACTGCAATTGCGTTGATGGTGAAATCACGTTTGGCCAGGTCTTCGTTGATCGATCCTCGCAGAGTAGCGAGATCTAAATGCCATCGTCTTTCATTTCGGGTTAAGACAACACGTGCTATTTGATAATTCTCATGGAGCAATATGAACCTGCCTGCCACGAGGTCAGCCGTCTCTCTGGCCAGTTGTATGGCGTCCCCACTAACTGCCAGGTCGATATCATAACTGACCTCTTTAAGGAGCCCGTCACGGATAAACCCGCCTACCAGAAAAACCCGCGTATCTTCACGTGTGAGGGATGATTGCAGGCGAGCCAGTATAGACACGATATCTGGCTCAATGAAGAGGCTGGTTTGTGCTCGCATTGTGCTGATGATCATTGAGTGCGGTGCTTTTCAAAAAAAAGCCCAATCATTAATAAGGTTTAACCACTTGGATTAGAATATGCTGTCCAGTAGTGATTTGTCAAGGACGGACAAGTGTGCTCATTGGCTCTTTGAAAAACATCCTTTGGTCCGATATAATAGGGTGTGCTCTAAAGGAGGGGTCGCATAGTGGCTTAGTGCGGGCGCCTGCTAAGCGCTTACCGGGGTTAAACCTGGTCATGGGTTCGAATCCCATCCCCTCCGCCAGTTCTGTATATTTTCCGCCCCTTGGCAACAAGGGGCTTTTTCGCTTTTGAGGGCAGCTATGGAAATAGGTATCGATCCGGTCCTGTTTGAGATTGGTTCCCTGGAAATACGCTGGTACGGGATTATGGTGGCGCTGGCGGTTCTGGTGGGTGTCAGCGTCCCGGCGTTTCTGGCTAAAAGAGAGGCCCTTGGGAATATTACTCAAAACCAGATATTTGCCGTGGCGATATGGGCGGTTCCCGGAGGCGTTATCGGAGCAAGGCTGATTCATGTCCTGGATGAATGGGGTTATTTCATGGATAACCCGGCCGAGATTGTGGGTGGAGAAGGGATGGGGGTATTCGGGGCCATCCTTGGGGGGACCATTACAGGTGTATTATATGCCAGAATTCGCGGGATACCTATCGGACGATTGTGTGATACGGCTGCGTTCGGATTAATTCTGGCACAGGCCGTGGGTCGGATTGGATGTATTTTCAATGGATGTTGTTATGGAACCGAGACAGATCTGCCGTGGGGTACGGTGTGGACGCATCCGGATTCCTACGGTCCGGCCATAGACCCCGTTCACCCGACTCAACTATACGAACTGCTCTTCGATCTTGTCCTCTTTGCTTTCCTGTGGGTCATTCGCAAACGAATCCGCCCGCCGGGTGTCTTGTACCTTATGTACATATCCGCTTACTCTCTGGGCCGGTTTATGATCAGTTTCTTAAGGGCAAATGAAGAGGCATTTCTGGGTTTGCAGCAGGCTCAAGTAGTATCTCTTGTGGTGATGGCGTTGGCCATCGGCTTGATTGTTCACCTCTATCGGAAGCCGGCTTCGGAACCGGATTATCGAAATGATGAGTGACGGAAAGGAATTGCTTTCAGGCTCATTTCCCATTGGAAGAGAGTTCACCTTGACGAAAATGGAATTTGCTGATACACTGTGAATGCTCAGGCTATCGACTCCACGAGTGGAGCGGTAAGCTTGAAGCAAATACTGCAAAACAATAGAATAGTTAGCTGCTTGGATCTTTGTGCGACCGAGACGGCGAAGGGATTTTTCTAAGTATAGCCTTCTCGGTGATTTCGGGAAGGCTTTTTTGTTAGGCTAACTAGAGAAATATAAGATGCCTGGTTATTCATTCGAAGGTAAGGTGCCACAGATAGATGAAAAGGCATATGTTCATCCGGATGCAGTTGTTATTGGCGATGTGATCATCGGAGCGGAGTGTTTTGTCGGGGCCGGGGCAATCATCAGGGGTGATTACGGCAGTATCCGGATTGGCCCGAGGTCAGCGGTTGAGGAAGGATGCATCATTCATGCACCCCCTGATGAAACCTGCGAGATTGGTAGCGATGTGACCCTGGGACACGGGGCGATTATTCATTGTGCAAAGATCGGGGATTTCGCTGAAATCGATATTGGAGCAATTCTGGGTTTTCATGCTGTTATTGAGGAATATGCGGTCATTGGAGCGGGGGCAGTAGTGCCCCAGGAACGCACCATCCCGCGCGGGAAGGTCGCAGTTGGAAATCCGGCGAAGGTGATTAAGGATAGCCCGGAAGAGAATAAAGATATTTACAGATGGATAAAAGCAATTTATGTAGAACTTTGCTCCCGATACAAGAAAGGAGTTGAGAAGTTATGGTAAACCAGTCAAAGGCCCCGAATATCGGGTTCATCGGGGCGGGGGTGGTGGGGACGGCGATGGCAGTCTGCCTCAGCCGGAAGGGGTATTCGGTAATCGCTGTAGCCAGTCGAAGCCGTACCTCTGCGGTGAAGCTTGCCGAATCTGTTTCAGGTTGCCAAGTCTATGAAAGTTGCCAGGCGGTTGCCGATGAGGCCGATCTCATATTTGTAACCACGCCGGATGATGATATCCCGGATGTGGTTTCAGCTTTGCAGTGGCATAGTGGGAAATCAGTTGTTCATTGCAGTGGCGTTGATTCACTGGATGTTTTAGAGAAAGCCAGAGAAGAGGGTGCCTTTGTCGGCGGCCTTCATCCTTTGCAGACGTTTGCCAGTGTAACCCATGCCATACAGAACCTCCCCGGTTCCACCTTCGCGCTGGAAGCAGAGGAACCACTGTTATCAGTCCTGAGAAAAATAGCCGAATCGATGGAAGGGAAGGCAGTGGTACTTGGGCTCGGAGACAAATCTCTTTATCATGCCGCGGCAGTCATTGCCTGCAACTATACAGTCACACTAATGAAAATGGCTACCGACCTCTGGAAGACCTTCGACGTCTTACCGGACGAGGCCATCGAAGCACTTATGCCTTTACTGAAGGGAACAGTCAATAATATCCAGCGTGTAGGGCTGCCTGATTGCCTCACCGGGCCGGTTGCCCGCGGGGATATTGGCACAGTAATTAAACACCTGGAAGCCATCGACGAAAAAGCACCCGCTATTTCCCGGGCTTATCGCGAAATGGGATTGCAGACCATCCCGATTGCTCTGAGCAAAGGAAAGATTGATATGGCCCGGGCTGAGGAATTGCGTCTGATACTTCAATCCGGATCGCAGTCCGAAAATCAAGTTTACTCGGAGGTATTACAGTAATGCGATTGATGATGAAAAGCAAGATCCATCGAGCAACTGTCACCGAAGCGAATATCGATTATGAAGGCAGCATCACGATCGATCGTACGCTCATGGAGGCGGCGGATATACTGCCGTATGAAAAAGTCCATGTGCTGGATGTGACCAATGGTGCGCGTCTTGAAACCTACGCAATAGAAGGCGGTCCGGGGGAGATTTGCCTGAACGGGGCAGCCGCAAGATTGATTACCAAGGGAGATACCGTCATTATCCTAACTTATGAATGGACACCGGAAGACCAGTCCCGTAATTATCATCCGGTAAAGGTTTTCGTAGATTCGGAAAACAGGATCATTTCGAACGAATTGTGTGCCGCTGCGAACTAGTGTATTGTTACAGCAAGGGGCGGATTGAGTGCGTTTTACCATTAATAAACTCCTGGAGATGAAGCAGCGTGGAGAGAAATTCTCCATGTTGACAGCCTACGACTATTCCACAGCCAGGCTTGTTGATGAAGCTGGAATTCCCCTGATACTGGTCGGGGACAGCCTGGGAATGGTTGTGCTTGGATATGATTCCACCATACCGGTCACGATCGACGATATGCTTCATCACACGCGAGCCGTTTCCAGGGGTGCTCAAAATTCTCTGGTCGTGGGCGATATGCCGTTTATGACCTACCATGTCTCTACTGAAGACGCGTTGCGGAATGCCGGACGATTTCTTCAGGAAGGCGGATGTCAGGCCGTTAAGCTTGAAGGAGGGGAGGAGGTTGCCGAAAAGGTCTCCCGCATCGTTCGTGCCGGAATCCCGGTCATGGGGCACCTGGGCTACACACCGCAGTCGACCCATCAATTAGGCGGGCCAAAAGGGGCGGGAAAGAGCGTTGAGTCGGTCGAACGATTAATCCGGGATGCTCAGGCGCTGGCAGATGCCGGCGCTTTTGCGGTGGTGCTCGAACTCGTGCCTGCTCCTCTGGCAAAGTTGATTACACGGAAAATAACCATACCGACTATTGGAATCGGCGCAGGAAAGGATTGCGATGGACAGGTTCAAGTGCTTCATGATATCCTTGGATTGGTTGCCGATTTCGTACCAAAGCACGCAAAACAGTACGTAAGATTGCATGAAGCGATAACCATCGCTGTTACCCAATATGCAACTGAGGTTAAAGAAGGCGGTTTCCCTGCTGAAGAGAACAGTCCCAAGATGGATGAACGTATCCTCGATCAGTTAGCTTGACTTCTGAAATCCTATCGTGCTCCTTCAGTTATGGTATAATAAAAGAGTGTTTCCTCTATATGTGCTGAACAAATTCGGGAGGCGGGTGTTGAAGAATACCGTGTGCCCGATACCGAGAAGGAATTAAATGCCCAAAAACAGTTTTATCATATTGATAATCATCGTCGCGGTAATAGCCGTCATGTTTTCGGTTTTTTCGTCGGGAGGTGGCGAGGAAACTGAAGAGCTATCTTTGTCGGAATTGATCAGCTATGTAAAGGATGGCAAAATCACCACTATCGAAATCAAAGGTGAGAGTATCACTGCCAAAGGTTCTGTCGCCGGGGAACCAGAAGAATTCAAATCGCGTATCGGCGAAAACACCGACCTGGAGACAGTCCTGAGGGAAGAAGGGGTCAGCTTCAGCGGCGAAAATCCGGATGTAGACCTTGTTTATAAAAAAGAAGGTGGTGGGCTGGGAGAGGGATGGACCTATGTCCTGCTCAATTTCCTCCCGCTTATTCTCTTTGCGGCACTTTTGATTTTCTTGATGCGTCGTGCTCAGGGTGGAGCAAATCAGGCAATGGGCTTTGCCAAGAGTAAGGCCAAGATGTTTGCCGGGGATATGCCTACCGTGACGTTCTCCGATGTTGCAGGAGCCGAGGAGGCTAAGGATGCATTACAGGAGATTGTCGAGTTTCTAAAACATGGCGAGAAATTCATATCGCTGGGTGCGCGGATTCCGCGTGGTGTGCTCCTGGTGGGGCCGCCCGGTACCGGTAAAACCCTGCTCAGTAGAGCGGTAGCCGGCGAAGCGGGTGTGCCGTTCTTTTCCATCAGCGGCAGTGAATTTGTGGAGATGTTTGTGGGGGTGGGTGCTGCCCGGGTTCGGGATTTGTTCGACCAGGCCAAACGCAATTCGCCCTGTCTGCTATTCATCGATGAGATCGATGCGGTCGGACGGCATCGTGGTGCGGGGCTTGGGGGTGGGCACGATGAAAGGGAACAGACGCTAAACCAGATCCTCTCGGAAATGGACGGTTTCGACAGTAATGTCAATGTTATTGTATTAGCGGCCACTAACCGTCCTGATATTCTTGATCCGGCATTGCTCCGACCGGGCCGCTTCGATCGGCGCGTGATACTGGATCAGCCGGATATCAACGGAAGAAAGGCAATCCTTGAAGTGCATACAAAGGGCAAACCAGTGAATCCAACAGTGGATTTGAGCATCATCGCCAAACAGACCCCCGGTTTCAGCGGGGCCGACCTGGCAAATCTGGTCAATGAAGCGGCTATTCTGGCTGCGCGTCGGGAAAAAAAGGAAATCACTCTGGACGAACTGGAGGAATCGATCGACCGGGTTCAACTAGGACCGGAACGGAAGAGCCGGGTGATCAGCGACAAGGAAAAGCGGATTGTTGCCTATCATGAGACCGGTCATGCCCTCGTCGCTCGGATGTTGCCCAACGCCGACCCGGTTCATAAAATATCCATCATTGCCCGTGGGCTGGCAGGTGGCTATACCAAGCAATTACCAACTGAGGACCGCTACCTGACCTCCAGATCCCAGTTCGAGGATATCCTGGCCACCATGCTGGGTGGGCACGTTGCAGAGGAGATTGTCTTTGGAGATATTACCACCGGGGCCAGTAACGACCTCGAAAGGGCTACTCATATCGCCAGAACCATGATCATGCGCTATGGAATGAGCGATCGTATTGAGTATGAGGAACTACCGATCAGCATGGTGCTGACGGAAGCAAAACAAGGCAATGTGGAATCCTTAGAAGTATATGGAAATGACATCCTCGTTAAGACTCGAGACGGTCGAGTATTCCAGTCTCGTAAAGAGGGGGATTTGACTGTCATCGAGTTGCTGCATGAACGTGACATCGATATCGATAAACTGGGGATTAAGGTTTTTATAAAGGAGGCCAAAGCGCTTAATGGGTTGGGGTTAAGGGTGTATGGCAAACGGCAGGAGATGGTTTTCCTGGGTAAAGAGATATCGGAGGAGAGGGACTACGGTGATGAGATCGCCAATGCCATAGACGGTGCGGTTCACGGTCTCATTGAAAAGGCTTACGATATCGCTCGTGATATTCTGACCAGCAACCAGGCCAAGCTGGACCAGATTGCCGAGCGGTTGATCGTCGAAGAGACCATTGAAGGGGATCGGCTTAATGAACTCTTTGATTCCCCGCTTGGTTCGGATACGGCAAAGGGTTCCGGCAGCGAAAAGCGCGCCCTTGCTGAAAGCAAAGCTGCATCCGAAATCGAGGAAACCTCGGAGGCGGTCAAAGAGAACCTGCCCGGCGATACTCCTCCTGAACCACTTGGTAACATCTGAATGTCGGTATATGGTGAAATTCATCACCAAAGCCGTCACATCTCAGGTACCTTCGGCATACTACTCCCTTGGTTTTGATTTGTAATGTCTTTTCCCAATCCCGACCCCCCTGCTTTAATGGGGAATCTGTTGTCGAATGAATCCTTTCCCAACGAGTTTCCTCACAATTGCACAGATCAGGTTTCCTTATTGACACAGCGCTTGTTGGCGGATAAGCTAGAATAAATATTTGTCGAACTCATCAAACAGGGGAAAATCCCCGGACACAGGGAAGGGAAGCTCTGCCCGGGTTGGTATTAGGATCGTTTGTATGAAAAGACCCGCTTCGGTCGGTATAATTCTGCTGATTGTTGCCATAACGGTTATCGTGTCGGTTCTGGTACTGGCTCAGGGAGAAGGACCGACCACCAGCCAGGACGGAGTCGCGGCGGGAGGCGGGTATCGGACCAGTGCTGATGAATCGATCACGCTCACCGATGTGATCGGCCTGGCTGCCGTCGGGCATTCGTCATCGGGCGAATCAACCCTCGACTTATTTGCCGGCCTGGTGCTCCCTGGCGGTATCCCCCCGTATGTCGTCACCGGAACAGCAAGCGGCCTCGGCCCCAACGATGCAACGCTCAATGCCATACTGGCAGATATGGGCACCTCAGGTACCGTCACTGTCTCTTTTCAGTGGGATTCCGATAGCGGAGCACCGTATACCTATTCTACGGTTACACAGAATATGAGCGGTACCGGAGCTTTCGCGATTCCGATAACCGGTTTACTGGATAATAAACGATACTACTACCGCGCGGTGGCCGAAAGTCCTGATGGTTATGACTACGGTGAGGAACGAAGTTTCGTCACGCCCAACCGGGCAGGAATCATATACGTGAATTCGGCTGCGGCCGGAGATGATAACGGTACCTCCTGGGCCAATGCGTACCAGGATTTGCAGTCGGCGCTTTCAAGGGCGTCAAACGGCGATGAACTATGGGTTGCTGCCGGAACATACAGGCCCGGTGATACAAGAACAGATGCTTTCTGCTTGAAGAATCAGGTTGGCATATACGGCGGTTTCGCTGGTACCGAGGGGGCCCGGACCGAACGGAACTGGAAAGTGAACCAGACCATTCTAAGCGGAGATATCGGGACACCGGGAGACAGTAGTGATAATTGCTACCACGTGGTGAGTGGCAGCGGGGTCGGGGGAAGCGCCACTGTTCTGGATGGTTTCACCATCACCGGCGGGAACGCTGACGGGACAGACGATCTGAACGCCGGCGGCGGTGTGTACATCGAAAACAGTTCGCCCGTCCTCCGCAATTTAGTATTTCACCACAATACCGCCGAATACGGTGGAGCAATGTATAACAACACATCCTCACCAGCATTGGTCAACTGCACTTTCTGGAACAATACCGCAGTGATTCCTCCTGAGAGTGCAGGTAGTGCCCAGAGCGCTCCCCCGCCATCACCAGGTTCGCTAACCCTT
>CAZDMY010000005.1:0-21027 GCA_964506405.1 uncultured Dehalococcoidia bacterium
GCTTCTCCCTGGGAGGTTGAAGAGGCAATTGAAGAAGGCATTGAAATGGGTTTCTGCGGTTGGGGGCCAAAGGCTGTGGTGGTGGATGATAACAATAAGATCAGGGGACTGGAATGCCGGGAATGCGTTTGCGTATTCGACGAGCAGAAACGGTTCAATCCAACCTACAACGACGAAAACCTTCAGACCGCCGAAGGCGATACTATCATATTTGCTATTGGGCAGGGGTCCATCATAAATTACTTGAAGGATATGGGAATCGAGCTTAATGAACGTGGATTGCTTCAGGTTGACAAGAACTTTATGACCAACCGGAAAGGTGTATTTTCCGGCGGTGAGATCATAAAAGGGCCCGGGCCTGCTGTCGCCGCTATGGCACATGCGAGAGAGGTGGCGAAATCAGTGGACGCCTTTCTCAAAGGGGAAGAATATGAGCCAATACCGGAGCCCATTCGCATAGGCGATCTCGAACCCGAAGTGAGAGAGAACGTCAAGCGACAGGATCGGCAGGAATTACACTTACTTAGTGTTGACGAAAGAATCGATAATTTTACCCCCATCGAGACTGGGTTCACACTTGAGGAAGCGGTTAAGGAAGCGCGCCGCTGCATGAGTTGCGGGGCGGGTGCCGAATGGATACGTGGTAAATGCGCCTTCTGCTTAAACTGCGTTCGCGTATGTCCTTACGGAGTGCCTGTAATTACTGAAGGGGGGCGGATTGATATTCGGTTCGATCAGTGCCAGGGTTGCGGCATCTGTTTTCCTGCTTGCCCGGGAGATGCCATCGGCTTTCGAATGCTCGGTGTAGCTGAAATTCAGCCACGAATTAAAGTGGCTATCGACGAAGCGAAATCTAGAAACGGCGGTCCTACCGCGCTGGTGCTGTATTGTGATTTCGATGCCTACGATGTTACTGATTTGCGCCAGATCATGAAAGAGAAACATGCTGGCAAAGCGCTGGTAGGAATCCCGTGCCTGGCCAAAATCAAGGCCCTCGATTTGATGAAAGCATTTGAGTTTGGTGCTGATGGTGTACTGGTTATCGGTTGCCCTGATGATGAGTGCACCTATCAGGAGGGCGAATACTGGGGTAATAAGAGGGTCTTTGAAGCAAGGCAATTACTGGCGGAACTGGGTATGGGAGACCGGATCGATATTCACTTTGTCAATGGGCTCAATCTGGACCAGTTTGACGAAAAAGTGTCCCAGTTTGCTGAAAAGCTGGGTAATCTATAAGAAGACTATTTTTTTCTCTGCCGGGTCATGCCTGAAAATATAGGGCGAAGTATACGCAAACGTGCTTCGCCCTTTGCCGTAAAGTTGACAGCACTCGCATAAAGGTGCTATAAATGGAAAATCACCACATTTAAGGTGACGGAGAAGACGTATGAAGGGTAACAAGGTTCTGGTAGTTGATGACGAGGCCAATCTTACGCGATCCATAACCTTCATTTTGCGAAAGGAAGGGTATGAAGTTGAGGTGGCTTCAAACGGAGAAGAGGCGATAAACAAGGCGTTACAATTGAAGCCAAATGTCATGCTTTTGGACATTATGATGCCAAAGAAAAACGGTTATGAAGTGTGTCAGGAGGTCCGTGAGGACCCTGATTTAAGGGATATTTACATCATTATGCTCACGGCTAAGGGGCAGGAAGTCGATCGTGAAAAGGGATTGGAGATGGGAGCAGATGAGTTTATTACCAAGCCCTTCAGCCCCAGCCTGGTCGTAGAAAGAGTAAACGCGATCCTTCGATAGAAAGTGATGATCCCTGCTTTTACCCGGGATGTTCCTTTCCTTGTGAGAGCTGGAAATGGCTTCATTGCAACCAAAGGGCGAGCAGATTAAAGATCTCGTCGAGACTATTCAGTTCACTGAAATGGTTTCGACTAAGATTCACGGTTTACGGGATACAACTGCCATCTTTCAGACCGTCTCCAAAGAGTTTACATCGCTGCAAAATTACATCGCCACGATATTGCTTCTCTCAGATGACGGGGAATCACTTTCAATAGAATGCACCTCACTTCCACAGGAGATTTTGCAGGCAATGGAAGCCGTGGCAGGTGTCAATTTATCTCAGTTCAGAATCAATCTGGACAAAACCAGCATCTTTGCACCGGTGATCGCTGAAAATGAGACCGTCCTGGCCAGTGGGGCGGATATCATTATGGCGATACTCCCTAAACCATTGGCCGGGCAGATCATAACTGCACTGGGTGACTACATCAGTGAATCTTCAATCATTACCCCTATCTATCTGAAAAGAAAGCCAATAGGGGTTTTCGTTTTGACTTCACATAAAATTGCAGATCAATTTATGCCGAGCGTCAGAAATTTAGCGTGGCATATATCTACCTCACTGGACCTGGCTCACGAATACCACGAACATCAAATAACCGATGCTGCACTGCAAAAACAAGAAGCGGAACTGCAATTCCTTTTCGATTCAATTGAAGATGGCATGGTCGTGGTCAACCTTGAAGGAATCACTACACGTGTCAATGAAGCCACAATTCGAATGGGAGGATTTGAAAGCCCGAATGAGATTATCGGGCGTAGCGGATTCGATTTCGTCGATGAAGCGGACCGCCCAAGACTGTTTGGCGCATTGAGCACGGTAATAGAGACCGGACGTGCCGGGCCTATAGAATTCATGGTGAACAACAGGAAAGGAGATACATTCCCCGCCGAAGCCGTCGCTACGTTATTAAGGGATGCTGAAGATAACCCCACTGGTGCGGTGGCCATTTATCGAGATATTACCGAACGTAAGAAGGTAGAGGAAGCGCTGCATAAGAGTGAAGCATACTACCGCTCTTTGATCGAAAATGCCACTGACATGATCATTATTCTGAATAAAGACGCGACAATCAGGTACGCAAGTCCGTCTATCGAAAGGATCGCGCAGTATCAAACCAGCAATCTCCTGGGACTGAATGCGTTTGATTTTATCCATCCGGACGACAAACAATACGCCATGGATGTCTTTAATCGTGGGGTGACAGAACCTGGTTTTTACATCTCATTTGAAACACGTTTGGCCAGGGCAGACGGCACCTGGCGTTACGTAGCCTTGAGTGGAAAGAATCTATTGGACGACCCGATAATCAACGGGGCTGTATTGAACTTCCAGGATATCGAAGAGCGCAAGCAGGCCGAGAAAGCACTGATCGAAAGTGAGGCCAAATATAGATCATTGTTCGAAGGTGCGGGTACTCCTATCACGTACGTGGATCTCGATGGTAACATTGTCATGATAAACGGTACCGGTGCCCGGAATCTGGGTGGAGAACCGAAGGATTTCGTTGGTAAGTCGATATATGAGGTGTTTTCCGAGAGTGCTGAAATGCATCGGGAACGCTTCCAAAAGGTCCTTGAAACCGGGGTTGCTTGTGAGTATGAAGATGCCATGGAATTACCCACAGGTACTCTATGGTTCCTTTCCACTCTGCATCCGGTGAGAGATGTGAATAATTCGGTCACCGGTGTTCAGATAATATCGCAGGACATCACCCAGCGGAAGCGGACCGAAGAACGTATTCAGCATCTCAACGCGGTGCTCAGAGCTGTCAGGAATATTAATGAACTGATCATGCGGGAGGACGATCAGGGCCGCATGATACAGGAATCATGCCAGATGCTTGTACAGACGCGAGGATATAAGAACGCCTGGATCGTATTGATGGATGTTTCGGGCCAGTTGCAGTCCTCTGCTGAAGCAGGAATCGGAAATAGCTTTGTGAAAATCGAATTGAGTATAAAGAAAGGGAAGTGGCCGGACTGCGCTCAAGCTGCATTCGATTCATTAGCTCCAATCGTAATTGACAACAAACCGGAAGCCTGCTCGGGATGCCCCCTGGCCTCTGAATGTGGCAGTAACGGTGCCCTTAGCGTCCGACTGGAATATGGCGGCAGAGTATATGGCGTACTGTGCGTGGGGAGCGCCTACAATCATTATGTTGGCGAGGAAGAAAGGGCGCTGTTTGAGGAGGTGGCAGGGGACATAGCCTTTGCCCTGCAAGGGGTGGAGCTTGAAGATGAGCGCGTCCGGGCCGAAGAGGTGCTGAGGGAAAGTGAGGATCGATTCCGTGAGGTATTCGAAAATGCTAATGATGAGATCATTCATCTTTCCGCCGATGGTACTGTTATCGATGTTAACCGAAAGATCGAAGACATATTCGGTTACAAGCGGGAAGAAGTTATCGGCAAGAAATATACTGAACTCGGATTCTTTATACCGGATAATATGCCGGCGATCGTCGATCAATTCGGCGCTCGATTTGACGCCGGGAGCGGTACCGGCCTGGCGGAATTTGAAGGGAGGCACAAGAACGGGGAGAAAGTA
Organism: uncultured Dehalococcoidia bacterium; assembly: GCA_964506405.1. Classification (GTDB taxonomy): domain Bacteria; phylum Chloroflexota; class Dehalococcoidia; order SZUA-161; family SpSt-899; genus JBGLNL01. Next base: position 4,347 of record CAZDMY010000005.1, read on the forward strand.
TACGTCGAGGCCAGCGTAAGCCCCATCAAAAAGAGGAATAAGATCAAGGGTGTACTGATTATTCTTCGTGACATCACCGCCAGAAAGGAAATGGAGGAACGTATAAGTCAGTACTCTTCTGAATTAGAACAGCGTTTGGAAGAACTCCAGCAGGCATATGAACAGTTGAAAGAACTGGATAGAATGAAGGATTCCTTCCTCTCTACTGTCTCTCACGAATTAAGGACTCCGTTGACTTCCATAAAGAGCTTTTCCGAAATACTGCTTACCTATGAAAGCGATCAGGAAACACAAAAAGAATTCCTGCAGATTATCAACGATGAAAGTGATCGCCTGACGCGTTTGATCAATGACACCCTGGACCTGTCTAAAATCGAATCGGGACAGATGCACTGGGAAACGACACTCGTTGACATAAGCGATTCTATTCACGCTGCGGTAAACAATATGGCGTCCATTTCTTCCAGAATGAACCTTACAGTGCATGTTAAACAGTCCTCAGTGCATCCCAAGATATGGGGAGATAACGACCGTTTTCTGCAGGTGATGACCAATTTGTTGAGTAACGCGGTGAAATTCTCCCAGGATAACGGTGAAATCACCATTCAATCACAAACCCTCGAACCGGATGATGAAAGGCATCTCCCCCGGCGTGTTCAGGTAAGTATCACTGATAATGGTAGAGGGATAGCTCCCCAGGACCAGGAGATGATTTTTCAGAAGTTTACTCAAGTTGGTGATACATTACGGGATAAGCCTCCCGGCACCGGACTGGGGTTGCCCATATGTAAGGAAATCATAGAGCATTATGGCGGAACTGTGAGTGTTGAAAGCCAATTGGGAGAGGGAAGTACCTTTACCTTCTGGTTACCGGTCGCCTGGCAGGACGAAACGGTGGACACCGATATCACCACTGGCGATTCTGAAGAGGAGGAACCAGGTGAGACCCCCAAAGGACAAAACAAGATTTTAATCGTAGACGATGAAGCAAACATTCGTCGTTTCCTGAAGCATGAACTTAAGAGGCTGGGGTACTATGTTATCGAAGCTGCAAACGGGAATGAAGCTATCAGGAAAGTCAAAAAACATGCCCCGGATTTAATTACACTTGACATAATATTACCGGATGTCAATGGATTTGCCGTGGTATCCAAACTGAAGGAAGACCCCGATACCCGCAACATCCCTATCATTATTGTTTCGATACTGGATTACAAGCAGCAGGCTTTAGCACTTGGTGTAGATGATTTCGTAACCAAACCATTCAGCGACGAAGTAATCCTTGAGAAAATATCCACTCTATTGAGAAATCCAAAGGGAACGATTCTGGTGGTAGATGACGACGAATCGCTCGTCCGTTCCATAACTTTCGAACTACAGCATAGGGGATACACCACATATGTTGCTCACGACGGTGAAGAAGCGATAACAGCTACGAAGGATAATAAGCCTGACCTGATAGTACTGGATATCATGATGCCAAAGATGGATGGTCATGAAGTCATCAGAACACTCAAGTCTCAGCCGGATACTTCGGATATCCCGATTATTGTCCTCACTGGTGTGGAGGTAGCAGGCGGAAAAGTCAAGGCACTCTCACTTGGGGCAAACGATTTTATTACCAAGTCGGGCGGCCTGAGTAAATTGTTTGAGACTGCAGCCAGTATTCTGGACCGTAATTAGTACAGACATTCAACCGATTTACCTCTCCTATTCCTCGAATGCCTCCGATATCATCGTATGGTTACCTTGTTCCATATTGGCATGACAGATATAATAGAATACTGGGCATTGAGTTTATAACAAAGGGTACTTATGGCAGAAAAGCGAGATTATTACGATGTTCTGGGCGTCAGCCGCTCAGCCACCGGTGAAGAAATAAAGAAGGCATACCGTAAGCTGGCGTTCAAGTTTCACCCGGACCGTAACAAGGAAAAAACTGCGGAAACGCAGTTTAAAGAAGTCAATGAGGCTTATGAGGTCCTCAGTGATTCGCAAAAGCGCTCCAATTACGACAGGTTCGGCCATGCTGGTCTGGACGGCGGTTTCGGTCGGGGATTTGACGGGTTTGATTTTGGCGGGTTTGGTGATATCTTCGACGCGTTCTTTGGTGGAACCACCCGAAAGTCAAGGTCAACAGCCCAGCGTGGTACTGATATCCACACTCAGGTAGAGATTAGTTTCGATGAAGCCGCCTTCGGCGTTGAAAAAGAACTGGACATAGAACGTGTGGAACCTTGTTCTGTCTGTCATGGCGTAGGCAGTGAACCTGGCTATGATCCCGAAAAATGCCCTGATTGCGGTGGTGCCGGTGAGGTTCGTCGCACACAGCAAGGCTTGTTTGGGCATTTCACCAATATTACCACCTGTCCCCAATGCGAAGGCCGGGGCAGGGTTGTCACCCATCCCTGCCACCACTGCCGGGGTGCCGGCCGGGAAATGATTCACCGCAAGGTAATGGTCAGTATACCGGGAGGCGTCGACGAGGGCAATACCATTCGTGTTTCCGGTGAGGGGAACCGTGGATTCGGTGGCGGGCCTCCCGGAAATCTACTTGTGGAACTGCTCGTGCAACCGCATGAATGCCTGTATCGAAACGGTGCCGACGTGATCTTCGATCTCCCCTTGAATTTCGCCCAGGCTGCGCTGGGGGGGCAGGTTGATGTACCCACACTGGACGGCGATCACTCGCTGAAAATTCCTCAGGGCGTCCAGAACGGCAGGCAATTTCGGCTCAAGGGCAAAGGTGCCGCCCACCTTAGGAGGACGGGCCGCGGCGATCAGATTGTGGTCGTTCACGTCGTGACCCCTACCCAATTGGATAAGGAACAAAAGAAGCTCTTTCGAAAGTTGGGGGAAACCCTTGAGCCAGCGGTTCTACCGAAAGACGATAAAGGATTCCTCGGCAAGGTAAAAAAATCCTTTGCCGCTCACGGTTAATTGCTTCTTTTGTAAGCTCCTGCTTGTCAGCCATGTTGAATTCGTAAATGATGCATCGTTTTTTTATAGCTCGCCAGTCAATTCAGGGGGACACCGTCGTCATCGCCGGCTATCAGGCGAGGCAGATTAGAAATGTCCTTCGCCTCAAATGCGGAGACGAATTGGTCGTATTGGATAATGCGGGTTACGAATATCGAGTGCAAATACTAGACATAAAGATGGCGATTACTGGAAAGGTCGTCGAATTTTATCCGGTGGAAAATGAAGCGCAAATTGAATTGGTGCTGTATCAGGCTTTGATAAAAGGGGACAAGTTTGATTTTGTTCTTCAGAAGAACACGGAATTAGGCGTTAAATGCTTTGTTCCCATGCTGTGCCATCGGTGTGTAGCGGGACAGCCGGGAAAATCGAAGATGGACCGATGGAGAAGGATATTGACGGAAGCCGCCGAGCAATCAGGCAGGGGATACATACCGGACCTTGAGCAATCATGCGATTTTGCGAAGGTATGCGAGGAATTAGATGGTCCGTCGATTTTGTTGTGGCCCGGAATTGAAAGTGAACCCATTTACAACGTACTGAAAACATTCCAGAAGCCAGAGCGTGTGAACATCATTGTTGGCCCTGAGGGAGATTTTACCTGCGAAGAGATCGAAGCGGCTCAGGGTGCCGGCGTTAGAATCGCATCAGTCGGGAAACGAACACTCAGGGCGGAAACTGCAGGTCTGGTGGCTGCTTCGGTTATACTATATGAATATGGAGAGATGGGAAAGTGAATAGAAACGCTCTGGACTAGACATAATAATGAAGAATGATCGCACAGTTACCACCAACCGAAAGGCCTTTCATAATTACTTAATTGAGGATTCTATTGAGGCGGGTCTTGTATTAACCGGCACCGAGATTAAGTCCGTCCGCTCTGGACGAGTCAACCTGCAGGATGCATACGCCCGTCCTCAAAACGGCGAGTTATGGCTGGTCAACGCCCATATTGCTCCTTACAGAGAAGGTAATCGATATAATCATGAACCGACACGACCGCGAAAGCTGCTTCTGCATAAGAATGAAGTACGCATGTTTATCGGGGAGGTCGAACGTAAAGGCTTGACTTTAATTCCACTCAAAATGTATCTTAAAAATGGACGAGCAAAAGTAGAGATCGGTGTTGCCAAAGGTAAGAAACTGCATGATAAGCGCAAATCGATTATTGAGCGCCAGGCCGACCGGGATATGGAAAAGGCCATAAAGACCGTTCGGCGCTAGCACCTTAACAACAAATGGTTCTTTGGTTAAACGGTTAATCAGTTAACTGGTTCTACGGTTTGTGATACTTATAACTATAGACCAGCGAACAAAAACCAGGAAACCAGCAATATGGGGACGAGTGGCTTCGACAGGGGAAATGTGCGTTCGGGATTGCAGGCCGAGGTCGTCATCAACCTCGTTAAACAGGTGGCAAATAATAACTGGCAAACAAGAACCAGTACTCGTAGCGGCCTAATATAACTGGCCCCGTTCTTCCTGGTTTCCCCCGGCGGGCTGGGAATGAACGGCGATTAGTCGGGGTGCGGCAATCCCGATGGCGATGAGGGTAGCCTAAGAAAAATATCGCCTGGCTTGAGCTGAACCCTGCCGGCTGGGAGCAGTTCAGGCAAGATAAAAAACCGGATAAGCTTGTAGGATATCCCGGGCGGATTTTTCCTGGACGGGGAGTTCGACTCTCCCCCGTCTCCACCAAACCATTTATTGTTACAAAACCAGGTAATGTAATAGATAAAAGATAACGTCATTATCTTTATGTCTAGTATTTTCCTGGTGTTTGACTATACATAATATTAATAGTGCGACCCATAATCGCGAAAATTCGACCCGTGGAGGAACAGCATAGAAATGACCCGAAAAATTGAAAACCCCGCCGATACGCCGGTTGAGGTCTATGATTTCTGGCATCAGGTATGGTGTGATTACCTCAATGAAAATTACAGGGAAAAATTTGTTGAGGCCGGGTTGCCCGGTTGTACCTTTACGGAGAAGGTTCCGGATGCACCCGGAGGCAAAGGGTACTTCAGCTATGGCTACCAAAGCGACGGCACACTGTATTTTCTGGAGGGAGAAGGCGACGCCGTTATAGAATACGACAGCTATGCGCTGGGAATACAGATGCTTGGCGATGAAAACTGCAGTTTTCTGGACCAGGTTAAAGCCGGCAAGGTCAGGCTGGTCAAGAATCCTCAGGATTTTGCCAGGATGGGCCCGCTGCAGCCCTTACAGCGGGAAGCCTTCAAAGTCGCCATAGAAGAAGCCGAAAAAAAATTCGATCTTGAATTGCCCAAGTTCTGGTAAGTGAATAATGTCTTTCCAAAGCTTAAAGCAGAGGATCAAGGATTTTTTCGGGGTTCAGGATAAGATCCTCTGCGATACTTGTAAATGGAACTGGCGAAGCACCTGCCATAATCCGGAAAGGCCCTTAGCCAAGCAATGCAATGAGTATGAACGCAAAGGCTCCTGAATCAGTTTTTGACTCTGCAAGTTACCTTTCCAGTACCATAGCCATTCCCTGACCTCCACCGATACACATCGTCAGTAAACCGCGTTTGAGTTCCCTGCGCCGCATTTCATACATCGCGCTGACTATCATCCGCGCACCACTGGCGCCAATCGGATGTCCTAATGAGATGCCGCTGCCATTTAAATTTGTCTCGTCATTGGTTATGTCTAGTTCTCGCATGCAAGCGATTGCCTGAGAGGCAAAAGCTTCGTTGATCTCCAGCAGGTCCATATCCCTGATATTCATCTCGATTTTATTCAGCGTTTTTCGAACTGCCGGTATTGGACCCAGTCCCATATAAGCTGGATCGATCCCAGCTGCTGCATAGGATTTAACGAAGGCGAATGGTTCCAGGTTCAATTCACTTGCCTTCTCCTCGGTCATAAGGACAACGGCCGCCGCCGCATCATTTATACCGGAAGCGTTTCCGGCGGTGACAGATCCACCTTTGCGGAAGGCGGGCCCAAGTTTGGCCATCTTTTCGGCCGAGGTTTCCATCGGCCTTTCGTCGATATCGACCACCTTAGGGTCGCCTTTCTTCTGAGGGATACTAACCGGGACTATCTCTTCCTTGAACAACCCGTTCCTGATAGCCGCCAGCGCTCGTTGATGGCTTTGCAGTCCGACCTGATCCTGTTCCTCGCGGGAGATCCCGTACTTTTCAGCGATATTTTCGGCCGTATTTCCCATATGGTATCCATAGAATATTTCCCACAAACCGTCCAGCACCATCATATCGTTAAGTTCACCCCGGCTGGTGACGTCCATCCGGTAACCCCACCGGGCTTTTGGCAGCGTATAGGGCGCGTTGCTCATCGATTCCATACCACCGGCCACGACAATATCAGCATCCCCGCAATTGATTATCTGAGCTGCCAGAGCAACGGCTTTCATCCCTGATGCACAAACCTTATTGATGGTCATAACCGGGGTTTCTTTGGGGATTCCGCAGTAAATGGCTGCCTGCCGGGCCGGATTTTGCCCCTGCCCGCCCTGTAGCACATTGCCCATAATGACTTCGTCCACCTGGATTGGTCTCAGTGAATCAGCCCAGACACAGTGTCTGGTTTCCAGTTCCGGAATCTCCCCTTTCAATGCATCGGGCCCGAATTCCGTCCATGCCGGGGAGGTCCGGGGCCTCAGGCCCGCGCGTTGCAAAGCTTCCCTGATAACAATGCTGCCCAGCCGTACGGCGGGGATATCCTTGAGCTCGCCGCCAAACGCACCGATAGCTGTTCTAGCGCCGCTGACGATTACTACTTTACGTTCGTTCATAATACCCTTCCTGACCTATTGATAATCATAAAACCCTTTGCCTGTTTTCCTTCCCATCCAGCCGGCAGCCACCATCTGCTTGAGTAAAACGGGTGGCGCGTACTTGGGATCGGCGGTTTCCGTATACATGGCACAGGCGATATGATAGGTAGTATCCAAACCCACCAGATCGGTAAGCGTAAGCGGCCCCATCGGGTGGTTCAGCCCCAGCTTAACACCGGCGTCGATATCCTCTTTGGTTGCCAGCCCCTTTTCATATGCACGAATAGCGTCCAGCAGAAAAGGGATCAGCAGCAGATTTACAATGAACCCCGGACTGTCCTTGGCCCGTACGACCTGCTTGCCCAGCGATTCGCTGAATCGAATGCTCGCTTCCAGAACTTCTGAATTTGTGCTTATGGTTTCGATGACCTCCACGAGCTTCATGGCGGGAACCGGATTGAAGAAGTGGATGCCCAATACCTTTTCGGTTCTCTTAGTGGCGGATGCAATTTCGATAATGGAAAGACAGGAAGTATTTGTCGCCAGTATGGCGTGCTCCGGCGCTATCTTATCCAGTTGAGCAAAGATGTCCTTCTTTAACTCCATCTGTTCTATCGCAGCCTCAATAACCAGGTCGCAATCAGCGAAATCCTTCATATCAGTCGTGCCAGTTAATCGGCTCAAGGCGGCATTGTGGTCTTCATCGCTCATTCTTCCCTTGGCCACGGCCTTTTTCCAGTTGGCCTTAATCGCGCTCATTCCCTTTTCCAGTAGCTCGTCGTTGATCTCCCTGGTGATGGTCTGATAACCCGACTGGGCACATACCTGAGCAATGCCCCCGCCCATGAGACCGCACCCCACTACCCCTATTTTATTTATCTCCATATCTCCTCCTGCTATTATGAATGAACATTCATTCTGTAAGAGTGAATTGTCTTTGAGGTTACTTTTTGCGTTTGAAATTCTACTAATTAGAGGATTTCATTACTCTTATGGATTTATTTCTGCTTGTAGTCGGCCGCTCTTTTTTCCAGGAAGGCGGCGATTCCCTCAAAGGAATCCTCAGTGGTGAGGATATTATCGAACAGGGCCTTTTCCATATAGAGCCCGTCTTCAAGGTCCATGTTCAGGCCCCGGATAATGGCTTCTTTGGTGGCCCGCACCCCCAGAGGGCCTTTGGCACAGATCTTTTTCGCCCATTCCAGGGCGGTCGGTATCAAAACTTCCTGAGGGACTACCTTATTTACCAGACCGATTCGCCAGGCCTCTTCAGCGGTTATTGGGTCTCCCATCATCAGTATCTCCGCAGCCCTGCCCGGGCCAACAAGCCTGGGCAGCCTTTGAGATCCACCCCAACCGGCCATAATACCCAGGTTTACTTCAGGCTGACCGAACTTGGCGTTTTCAGCGGCAATTCGCATATCACACGCCATAGCAATCTCCATTCCGCCTCCCAGGGCCAATCCGTTGACAGCAGCGATGATCGGTTTCATGATGGTAAGGCCGCGGGTAATAAGCGGCGGCAACTGATATGCACGGTCTCTTAACGCAGGGATCATTGTTTTTACGTCAGCCCCGGCGCAAAAGGACTTTTTCCCGTTGCCGGTAACGATTGCCACCAGTGCATCACCTTCATTGCGGAATCGAATGAGAGCCTCACTGAAGGCCGCGAACAATTCAGGACTCATGGAATGAAAGCCCTTGGGGTCATTGAAGGTAATAACAACAATATTATCCGATTTCTCATACAGTACAATTTCATCAGCCATTAAATATCCCCTTATGATTATGTATAGTTATTGCTTCCCATCAACACATCCACCCAAGGGGTAATATAGCATAGCCAAATGAATACCGGCAACTTGATGCAGGAATCTCAGGAGGTCAGCAGCTCAAGCGCGTGGGAAAGCTCATAAGGTAATGGCGATACAAATTCAACGTACTCATCATGATGAGGCAATCTGAATCCCAGTATGTGGGCGTGCAGGAACTGGCGCTCCAGCAAAGCATGTTTGCTCCCGTAAACAGCATCCCCAACCACCGGGAATCCGATAGATGATAGATGTACCCTTATCTGATGCGTGCGTCCTGTTTCAAGCTGGAGGCGCAGAAGTGTGAAATCACCGATATATTCAACGACTTTATACAAAGTATATGCGTCACGACCATCTGAAACGACGGCCATTTGCTTGCGGTGTTTCGGATGCCGCCCGATCCGCCCTTCGATCGCCCCTTCTTCAGGAGTGAGCCTGCCTTTGACCAGCGCCAGATATACCTTATAAAGTTCATGATTCCTGATTTGTCTCGACAGATTTGCCATGGCGGTATCGTTCTTCGCTACCACCATCAGGCCGGAGGTGTCCTTGTCCAACCTGTGGACGATGCCCGGCCTTAATGTCCCTTTGATGCCTGGCAGGTCCGGGCAATGTGCCAGGACGGCATTAACCAGCGTCCCGCTCCAGTTTCCTGCTGCCGGGTGCACTGTCATCTTTGCCGGTTTATCGATCACGATCAGGTCATCATCTTCGTATACGATGTTCAGAGGAATCTCTTCGGGTTCAAGATCCACGATTCGGACGGGAGGGATATCGATGGTAATCTGCTCATTGCGTGTGATACCTCGGCTGGGGCGCGCTTTCATGCCTCCAACTCGAACCTTACCCTCGCGTATCAATTGTTGAATGTAGGATCTTGTAAGGTCTGTATGATCGGCGATATATTTGTCCAGCCTGCCGCCGCCCTTTTCTACCGTTAATTCTATTGTCTTGCCCATGATATTATGTCAACATTGAACAACGGTAATTCAATGGATTCGCTAAGCTGATGCAGTGCTGCTGGAAAGGTAAGATAAGTATCGGTCTGTTGGGGCAATGCAAAGAATCCTTACCCCAACCAGTCGTGACTGCCGGATTTGCCCCGCTGGGTGGATTGGCTGCCTGTCGAAGGAGTTGCGCGTTGTTTTTTACCTGCTGCGGAGACGACGCGGCTGTCCCATCCGCGCAGGGTTACCTGAGCAAACGGATAAACATCGTAATATGGGCGGCCAACGCCCCTGACTTCTATGGTGATGCAGTCTTCACCCACATCACCGATAAACCGCCCTGTAGTGCTTTTTTTGGAATCAAAATCGGCCGGTCGAATTTCCAGCCGGCCGGTGTTCCTGTTCTCAAACAGCTCTACTTCAATACCGATTAATTCCTGCAGTTTCTCATAAAAATACAACGTTGCCCTCCAAGTGATGAGTCGCTATCTGTAACTGGTGCTTGTCATGAAAGAATTATATTAATTCCGGCCCGATATTTCAACGTTAAAGGGGGTTATTCGGCGGCTTCCCTGCAATTGCTCTGGAACGGATCTTGTAACCGTTTCGTACAACTACACTGAGGCTCGTGAGCACAACCGTGCCCAGAATGCCCAGTATGAGATATTTGTACCACACGTTGTCAGCGAAGAAATCAACAAAATTGTCCATCACCAAAACTGCGGTTATACCGATTATGCCAAAGAGCAGTACGATGGTGGTTTCACTATTGGCTATGTTGCGCCATGACATAGTGAGAATAGTATAGTGACCGGTAACTAGTATGTCAAGTACTCAGTACGATTGTGATGTATAAGCTGAAAAAACCGATGGTGATCCAGCGAATGGATAGCGATTTCGTTTCAAGCAGGGGGATATGGAAAACGGTAAAAACCCTGAGTTTCAATTGGTGGCTCCAAGGGAATTCGAATCCCTGTTTACGGCTTGAAAGGCCGCCGTCCTAGTCCCCTAGACGATGGAGCCATAAGAGTTCTGGAAACAACATTAGAGTATAGCAGACAAATGGCGGCTAGACAACTACAAGATGAGATTCAACAGGCTGCCGACCGCAATTGTGGCCAAAAGCATGATGCCGATAGAGCCGAGCAACCCTTTCACCCCGAGTTCTTTTGTAAGCACGACGAAGCTTGCAATGCAGGGGAAGAACATAGCCAGAATCACGCTACCGACTACCAGTTGATGGGCACTCAGGTCGAATCCGCCCAGCATACCGATAGCCATATCCTTTCGCAGAAAACCTATGATCAATGCAGCAGTCGTATCTCTCGGAAGTCCGAAAAGCCCGCTTACCAAAGGTTCCGCCGCACTGGCTATGTGATCAAAAACATCCAGCGCATAGAGTATAGTGATAACAAAGATACCGCCCAGTAATACCGGAATGGCTTCACGTAAAAATCCGGTAATCCGCATCCAGAGTTTGCTTAAAAGAATTCTCAAGGAAGGAATACGATACGGTGGTATTTCGATCAGAAGTTCGGGGGTGAAACCCTTGATGAACCGGTTCATGATCAAGCCGAGACAGATCCAGACGAAAACAAGTGTAGCGTATACAATGGCCACATACTGGATCCCTTCATCGCCTACGAGCCCGATAATCATCGCCTGCATCGCTGCACAGGGCACAGCAATCGATATAAGCGTCGCAACGATAAACCGCTCGCGCCTGCTTTCCAGAATGCGCGTGGCCAGGATACCGGGGACATTGCACCCCATCCCCAGCAGGGTGGGGATAATCGAATACCCGTGAATTCCCATGCGGTGAAGCAGATTGTCGATTAATACGGCTACCCGGGGCAGGTAACCGAGGTCTTCCATAAAGCCCAGGATCAAATAGAAGGCAACTACATATGGCAGCACCGCTCCAAAGGGAATGAAAAGGCCGGTGGTGAGCATGCCGAAAGATTCGATCATATCGATATCCCCGTCGATTAACTTCCCTACCAGAACCTCATGCCAGAAACCGGTGCCCCCCAGGGTATCGCTTAAATCCATCATCAGTGGTTTCCATAGTTCCTCAAACAATGGTTCAAAAACATATGCTATCAGCCCTTCACCGACCAGGCGTACAATAAAAAAGGAGGCCAGCAATGCCAGACCTGCGATGGGAATACCGGTTAAAGGCTGGATGGATGCGTCGCTTAAGCGCTCCCGCCACGTATGATGGCGATGCGTCACTGTCTGTACTTCCTCAACGATCCGCCCGACTTCAGCCCACATTTCGGCGTGGGTGCGTCCCATCGGATCAGTTACTTTGGCTTCAGGGAGTCGATTAACCAGGTCTTTGATCCCCTGCCCGCTCACCGCTACGGTCGGTACCACCGGAATGCCGAGAAGCTCCTCCAGCCTGTCCGGATCGATAAATATTCCCCGATGCTTGGTATCGTCCCACATATTTAAGGCAACCACCATGGGAATTTCCTTTTCCATCAGTTGCAGGGTCAGGAAAAGATTCCGTTCCAGGTTTGTCGAGTCCAGCACATTGATGATAATGTCGCCTTCGGAAAGCATTTCCACGGCGACCTCTTCAGCTTTACAAGTGGGCTCCAGGCTGTAAGTTCCCGGCACATCTATGATTTCGGCTTTCTCTTCGCCGAGCTTCAAATAGCCTTTACTGAAACCCACCGTTGTGCCCGGGTAATTTGAGGCAATCACTCTTACGCCCGTCAGACGTGAGAAGAAGGCGCTTTTGCCGACATTGGGATTTCCCACCAGCAGGACTTTCACCTGGAGGCAACCTCCACGATAATCTTCTGAGCCATGCCGTATCCGATGGCAAGTTGAGTGCCCCCGATCTGAACCGTTACCGGTCCGCGTCCAAACATGCCACTGACCTTCGTTATGCGCTTCCCGGGCCTCAACCCCATCACAGTTAAGCGCTTCATACTGTATCCCTTTCCAACTTCGATAATCCGGCCGGTCTGACCGGTTTTCATTTGAGCTACACTGATCTGTTTTTTCTCAGGCATTGTGGTTGCATCTCTCCTTACATTTGGAACAATAACCCTTCATATCAATCTCAATATGTGTAACGGTAAACTGGCTGGCCGCTTCCACCGCGTCCTTCATCATGGCGGTAAATTGACTTTCGAACTCGAACACCTTTCCGCATTCGGTGCATACCAGGTGATGGTGCTGAGGAGCAATATTCAATTCATAATAGTGTTGCTCATCACCCAGACGCCGCTCCGCAATATACCCGGTTTCCTTGAGCAAGCTCAAATTCCGATAAACTGTGGACAGACTGATTCTCTTATCTCTTTCCCTGGCCAGACGGTAGATCTCATCGGCATTGAGATGATCGATAGAACCACGTATGATATCCAGTAATAACTTGCGCTGCGAAGTCATTCGCTGACCGATTGTATTGGCTGTCATGCGACACCTCCCGTGGGGAAACAGATAGCATTATTGCTAATGCTTATCATTACCAATAATATCAGTTCGAGTGGCATTCTGCAACAGGTTTCTGAAGGTAGTTTTCACCGTGGTAGAAAAACGCCATTGAGGGGCGCCGGGATTACTTTCTGGGATTGAAGCGATCGGCACTATCGATGGATATGGTTACCGGGCCGTCATTATGAATCTCAACCAGCATATGGGCGGCAAATTTTCCGGTTTCAACGGATAGCCCTGAGGCGCGAAGACTATCGATCATGACGGCTATCAGCGCCTGGGCTTTTTCGGGTGCAGCTGCTCGGGTGAAACTGGGGCGCCGGCCTTTTCTTGTGTTTGCCAGCAAGGTAAATTGACTGATTGCCAGAATCCTGCCTGAGATATCCTGTACCGACAGATTGAACTTGCCATCGGCATCGGAAAAAATCCGCAGCCCGACAATCTTCTCTGCCAGATACTTTGCGTCGTCTTCGTTATCTTCTGTAGAAACACCAATGAGAACAACAAGCCCCGGTCCAATTGTGCCTATGACATTCTCATCGACACTGACCGAGGCTTGCGAAACGCGTTGAATCAGGGCTTGCATCAGCTATCGTTTGCTTTCGTTGAATCATTAGCTGGGGTCGTGGTTGTTGCGGCCGTTTTTGCTTCCTCTTTTTCCTCTCCGGATGCTGAGCCGTTCTTTCCTGCCGACGGGGATTTGCCATTGTAATCCGTAACATAGAAACCGCTTCCCTTAAAGATGATCGGAGCCGGGACAAATCGCCGCCGCGCTTCATTCCGGCACTTGGGACAAGCACAAACCGGTTCGGCATCAAAACCCTGCCGCTCCTCAAAGCTGTAATCACAACTGGTACATTGATATTCGTAAATCGGCATCGGAATCAACCTCCGGGTAATTTATCATCACAATTTAGCACTCAAATTATGTGAGTGCTAATGAAAATTTATCATGTTTTTTCATTCGTTGTCAAGTGCGATCCCAGTCAACCGGCTATAGACGGCACCGCCCGGCGTCAACTTGCTTTTCATGAGGCTGACGCTCTCTACTCGAAATGCTGCCGGTTCGTTGATTTTCATCGTTTGCAGGGCTTTACCCAGGTCAGCGCGTTGAGACAGACTGGCCCGTTCCCGGACGCGGCCCAGCGTCAGATGCGCCGAGAATTGCCGCTTTTCCGGATTGAATCCCAGCGGCTGCAGGGCGGCTTCGATATTTTTCTGTAATTGGTGCAGGTCATCAAGATTGCCTCCAATTCCAACCCATACCACTCTTGGCGATCTCAGGTTGGGGAAAGCGCCGGTTTGCTGCAACTGGACAGCGAACGGTTTGATGCCCTTCGACCCCGACTCGATAGCCGAGGAAATGTTCGCAACCTGATCGCTCCGTATATCTCCCAGGAATTTCAGGGTCAGGTGAATACCGTCCGAATCCGCCCATTTGATGAAGCTCTCTCGGTCCCGGCGCAGTACTGCGCTCACCTGTTGGAGCTGCCGTTTGATTTCATCCGGTAACTCAATGGCAACAAATGAACGTATCTGCTCCATTATTCGAGCCCGAGAAGTCTCTGGGCATTCTTCCCCAGGATGAGTTCCATCTCCACTTCAGGAATATCGGTCTTTTGATGAAGTCCGTCGATAATACGCTTCTGCGTTATCAACGGAAAATCGCTGCCAAAAAGTATCTTCCCTGCCCCCAGAATCGAACCGACTATTGAGAATATACCGTACTTATAGAGGAATGGCGAAGCCGCAGTGTCGAACCATACGTTTTCCAGCAATCGACCGACCTCGGGCATTAATGCGTAGAACGGAAGACCGCCACCCCAATGGGCACAAACTATGCGCGCCTGAGGAAAATTGTCAATGAACCGGTAGAGCGTTGGGGGGAACACATCCCCTTTGCCCTGATAGACATGTCCGACAGGTTCGGATGAATGCGTCAGGATGATCATATCGTGCCGGCAGGCGGCTTCCACTACCGGCGCCATCAATTCCCTGTCATCCAGGGCATATCCCTGCAAATGTGGCATCAATTCACCGATGCCACGCAATCCACCTTCTGCACATCGATCGACTTCTTTTTCGGCCTGCTCCCACCTCGGGTCGACGATCCCGAATCCAACTATACGATCCGGGTAGCGAGCCACGGCGGACATGATATAATCGTTGCTTTCCCGGCAAAGTTCCAGGCTGGACCATCCCATGTTGACGGCTACCGAAACATCAATGCCGTCGCGGTCCATGCTCTCCACCAGTTCGTCCGCAGTGGCCATTTTCAAGTTCGGATCTCTAAACAATTCCCCCAGGCAATGATCCTCCCGGGCGAGTTTCTCCCGGTTTTCCTTGAACGCAGGCGGGACGATGTGAGTATGAAAATCGATGACCACAGTTCGAATTATACAGGTTGAACTCACGATCGGTCAATCGTTAGTTAAACTTGTGAACCGGCCGGGATGTTGCTATCATGATTGGCGTATGAAAGATTACTATGGTATACTGGGCGTCTCAGATACTGCCAGCGATGAAGAGATCAAGAAGGCATTTCGTAAGCTGGCGTTCGATCATCACCCGGATCGAAATCCCGGCAACGAAGAGGCTTCCGGCGCGTTGTTTAAGGAAATCAACGAAGCCTATACTGTCTTATGCGACCGAAACCGGCGTTACCAGTATGATGCCCGCCGGCAATTTGCCTCGGCCCGTCCCAGCTCGACGGGAGAGCCCGGAGATTATCAGCGTCAATACTCATATTCCTTCGACCAGTCTTTTTTCGATTCATCCATGGCCCAGCAGGTTTTTTCGGATCTCGAGAAGATGTTTTCCCAGATGGGCCTGCGTTTCGACCGCAGTTTTGTAGACCAGATGTTTTCCGATAGCCAGGGATGGGGTGGAACCGGTAACTTCCGCTACTCTTACAGAGGTCCGGGTGGCGCCCGATACGATTACAACCGTCGGGCAGTCCGTCCCGATGCACAAAGGATCTCTTCATCGGCCGGACCCGGCCCACAGATGGCCGTGCGCAAACCGGGCTTCGCTGAAAAAATTATCGGTAAAGCCGTTAACAAACTGAGCAAGTTCGCCATTAAGAGAGCCCTGGGAATCGACCTGGACCTGCCGCCACGTGGTGCTGACATTAATAAAACGCTCAAGCTCAGTGTAATGGAAGCCGAAGCTGGATGCCAGAAGCAGATACGCTATCGACGCGGCAAGGAAAAGAAAACGATCGAGGTAAAGGTACCGGCAGGAATTGAAACCGGTAAGAAAATCCGGTTGAAAGGGATGGGTGAACCCGGCTTCGAACCGGGTGACCTGTTCTTAAGGATAGAACGAAAGTAAGGGGCTCTAACGCGAGCCCCTTACATAATTACTCCTGATTCGATCCGGAAAGATACTTAAACATATCCGATTCCGTGCTCAGTACCAGCGTTGTCCGGGCATCGATAATAGCGGAATACGCTTCAAGGGTTCTTAGCAGACTGTAAAAAGCCGGCCCCTGCTCGAACGCCGCCGTATAAATGGCACTTGCCTGGGCATCGCCCGCTCCCTTGAGCGCCTGTTCCTGCCGGTAGGCCTCCGCCAGCAGCACGATGGCTTCCCGATCGGCTTCCGCTCGGATTTTATAGGCCTGTTCTTCACCTTCAGCGCGGTACTTCTTCGCCTCCCGCTCCCGTTCCGCTTCCATCCGGGCAAAGACGTTGTCCTTGATCTCTTTAGGCAGGTCCGCC
>CAZDMY010000006.1:0-20953 GCA_964506405.1 uncultured Dehalococcoidia bacterium
GGGTCCAGCGTCAGCAGGCGGTCGGTCCCCGCCGTCGTGATCAGGTTCTTTTCGAATCTCTTTTTCGATATAATCATCAATGCGTCTGATCATCTGATCGCGTTCCCATTTGAGGGGTTCCTTGATATTGCATTTATCCAGAAAATCATCGATTTGCTGAGTAATCTGCACAACGGGAATATGTCCCGGATCTTCGCAATCGGAAAGGATGTTGGTGATCGAAGCGATAATGTGGTCTTTCTCCAACTCCCCGATGAGTTTGCTGGCCTTCTTGCGCTCCGCACGTAGGGCTTCAACCGTGCGCATAATCTTGCGGTATTCGGCATCCAGTTCGAGGAGGCGGTCCAGGCTTTGCAGCGCCACCGTATCGTGTCGCTTGGAAAGTGACGCTCGCACAACCTGGGGATTTTCGCGTATGAAGCGTATATCGATCATAAGTACCGTTATTCCTTGGATCGTAATTGCGGGAAGAGTATAACCTCCCGGATGGAGCGCTGTCCGGCCAGAACCATGATAAGCCTGTCGATGCCAACGCCGAGCCCGCCGGTGGGGGGCATGCCGTGTTCCAGGGCGGTCAGAAAATCCAGGTCGGTCCGTTCCATTTCTTCATCACCATACTCGGCTCTCATGCGTTCCTGTTCCTCAAAGCGCCCGCGCTGATCCTGGGGATCATTCAGTTCGGAAAAGGCATTGGCGATTTCCATACCGCCACAGAAAGCTTCGAACCGTTCCACCAGCTCTGGTTGATCGGGTTTTCGTTTGGCAAGCGGGGAAAGCTCAACCGGGTAATCTACCAGGAATGTTGGCTGGATCAGGTGTGGTTCGACCGTCTCTGAGAGTAAATGGTCCACAAGTTTACCCCAGCTTAAACCGGCATCAACGGAAACCCCTGTTTCCCGAATTTTCGCTTCCAGGGAAAGGGCATCCGGGAATTGCTCGAAATCGATACCGCTATGCTTTTGAATGGCGTCGCGAAGCGATAGTCTTGGCCAGGGAGGTGAAAAGTCGATAACGGAATCGTCGTATTCGACTGTGCTTTTACCCAGAACCTCCACGGCGACGGATGAGACCATGCGTTCCGTCATCTCCATCAGATCGTTGTAATCGGCATAGGCCTGGTAGCTTTCCAGGGTAGTGAATTCCGGATTATGTTTGATGGATATGCCTTCGTTACGAAAAACGCGGCCGATCTCAAAAACCCTTTCAAATCCACCTACGATCAACCGCTTAAGTGGAAGCTCGGTCGCGATCCGCAGGAAAAGGTCTCGATTCAATGCGTTATGATGGGTAGCGAACGGCTTTGCCAGGGCTCCGGCTGCGACTGCCTGCAGGACCGGAGTTTCCACTTCCATAAAACCTTCCGACTCGAGGAAGCGGCGTATGGCTGAAATGGTGCGTGAGCGTAGTTGGAAGATTCCCCGAACCGATTCGCTGGAAATCAGGTCCAGATAGCGCTGCCGGTATCGTTTTTCGGTATCGGTCAAACCGTGCCATTTTTCCGGTAGTGGCCGCAACGATTTGCCCAGAAATGAGTATTCGCTGACTTGAACGGTCACTTCGCCGGTGCGTGTTCGAAAGAGTGGGCCTTCGATGCCAATGAAATCGCCGATATCCAGGTTATGCAGAAACTGGTATCTCTCGTCTCCCAGTGAATCCTTTTTGAAATAGGCCTGTATCTTACCGGAACCGTCCTGGACATCCATAAAGCTGGCTTTCCCCATCAGCCGCATTGCCATGATACGCCCGGCGATGCGCACGACAGGGGATTGAGTGCCGGCTTCTTCACATTCCGAAAACGCAGCGGCTGCCTTCCGGCTCAGGTGCGTACGCTCATAACGGGCAGGATAGGGGTCTATACCCAACTCCCTGATTGCCTGTAGTTTCTCAAGGCGACTTTGAGTCTGGTCTTCCTTTTGATCCGTCACGAATCCTACTTTTTGGCTATTGAGAGGACTTTGAGTGTAAATTTACCTTTCGGCGCAGCTATCACTGCCGTATCACCGACATGCTTACCCAGCAGGGCTCGGCCAACGGGCGATTCATTGGATATTCTGCCTTCACCCGGGTTGCTCTCCGGGCTGCCGACGATAGTATATTTGATCTTCTCCCCGGCCTCGGTTTCAACCGTTACTTTGTATCCGAACCTTACTTCTTTCGCGGGTGCCTTTTCTGCCGGTATGACCTCGGCGTCCTTCAACATGCGTTCCAGTTCGGCAATGCGGCTCTCAACGATTCGCTGCTCGTTCTGAACTTCTTCAAATTCAGCGCTGTCGGCAGTGTCCGCCCTCTCCTTGGAACGGTTAAGCTTTTCAAGAATCTCCGGGCGGCGGTTTTCGAGGAGATCGTCCAATTCGGCCTGGAGTTGCTTTACCCCTTCAGCAGTCAGCAGTATTTTTTCTTCATTCATGTGTTTTCAGTTCTCCTCAAAATAAGCTTGCAATACTTGATCAACAGTGCCGGGACAGCGGTGAATCGGCAGAAATCAAAAAGACTGAGAGCCCATGACCCTCAGTCACTATTTCAACTGTAGCCCATTATACAATGAATCCATTGCTCTTGTGAATAGTCCGTTATTCAGCTTCTCCCCAGTTTTTGCCG
Organism: uncultured Dehalococcoidia bacterium; assembly: GCA_964506405.1. Classification (GTDB taxonomy): domain Bacteria; phylum Chloroflexota; class Dehalococcoidia; order SZUA-161; family SpSt-899; genus JBGLNL01. Next base: position 2,599 of record CAZDMY010000006.1, read on the forward strand.
GATTTAATGTCCACCTTGAGAGGGATGCCGATATCCATTGCCCCCGGCATGATTTCCCGGACCAGTAGTCTTAGTTCATCGCCCTCTTCCTCCGGAACTTCGAAAAGTAATTCGTCATGTACCTGGAGAATCATCTTGCTGGACAGTCCCTTTCGATCGATCTCATTTTGGATGCGGATCATCGCCACTTTTATGATTTCGGCGGCAGTGCCCTGTACCGGCATGTTGATGGCCATTCGTTCAGCAGCCTGACGAACCTGGTAATTAGAAGAGGTGATCTCCGGGACATATCGCCTCCTGCCCATTACCGTCTGAACGAAGCCTTGATCGATAGCCTGTTGTCTGGTGTTTTCCAGGTATTTCTTTACGCCGCTGTATTTCTCGAAGTAAGCATCGATGAAATCGGAAGCTTCCTTGCGGGTGAGCGTAGTGGCTTGCTCGAGCCCGTAATCACTCATGCCATAGATCACGCCGAAGTTGACCACCTTGGCAATCCGTCGCATTTCAGATCCAACCTCTTTGGGGTCGACACCGAAAACCTGAGCCGCGGTTGCCGTATGGATATCTTCGTCATTCAAGAAGGCATCGATAAGTTTACGATCCTGGGAAAGGTAGGCCAGAACGCGTAACTCCACCTGGGAATAGTCCGCACCCAGCAGGAAGTACTTATCATCGGGCACAGTGAAGGCTCTTCTAATTTTCCGGCCTATTTCCGTACGAATCGGAATATTCTGAAGGTTTGGATCGCTTGAGGAAAGCCGGCCGGTAGCGGTCACGGTCTGATTAAAGCTGGTATGGAGCCGGTTTGTGGCAGGATCCACCAGCGAAGGCAGGGTATCGACATAAGTGGATTTCAGCTTGGTGAGCTGCCGGTAATCGATGAGGTAACCGACTACCGGATGTGTACCCCGCAGACCTTCCAGCACAGCGGCATCGGTGGAGAAGCCGCTTTTTGTCTTTCGGGCAGGTGGGAGCTTTAGTTCATCGAAAAGGACTTTACCGAGCTGCTGGCTGGAATTTAAGTTGAATTCATGGCCGGTCCATGCATAGATTTCGGATTCGATACGCTGTATCTCACTTGCCAGATCCGTTGACATACTTTTCAGTAGATTCGTATCCAGCGCCACTCCGTTTGTTTCCATGGTGTGCAATACGGGGATGAGCGGCATCTCAACTTCGTAGAACAGCTTGTCCAATCCATCCTTTTCCAGCAAGGGCCTCAAATGATGGCACAATCGCAGGGTCATATCGGTGTCGGAGCAAGCATAATCCGAAGCTTTTTCAGCAGCGACATCGGCCATGCAAATCTGCTTTTTCCCGGAGCCTATAAGATCGGTGATTGGAGTCATCTCGATACCCAGTTTGTTAAAGGCAAGCGGTTTAAGTCCGAGCGCTTTCTCTCCGAGCAGATGGGCTGCGATCATGGTATCACAAGTAACAGGGTCAACTGATATCCCGTACTTTGCCATAACGGTGATATCGTACTTTGCGTTATGTGCCACCTTGAGTAATCCGAGGTCCGACATCAAAGCTTTTAATGTTGCTGCAACCTGGTCAATCGAAAGTTGATTAGCTGATCCCGTATGGCCGAGCGGTATGTACCACCCATTTCCCGGTGCTGACGAGAATGAGATGCCGACAAGTTGCGCCTGTCTCGCGTTGGTGCTGGTCGTCTCCGTATCGAAGGATAGCAGTTCTGCACCGGAGATTTGACCAATCAGATCGGCAAGCTTGTCCGGGGCATCAACAATGACATAGCTGGTCTGGAGTCTATCCTCTATTGCAGCGGAATCGTTTGTGTCGGCTGAAAGCGGAGGGATTTTATCCAGCAGGCTGTAGAACTCCAGGCGGCGGAAAAACGCCACAACCTTCTCGCGGTCATAATGCCCGATTTCACATGCTTCCAAATCGAGATTGATCGGCGCATCGGTAACGATTGTGGCAAGCGCCTTGCTCTGCCGGGCCAGTGCTTCATTTTCTCTGAGTTTTTGCTGCAGTTTGACCGGTGTTACTTTATCGATCTGCTGATAGATGTTGTCGATGGAAGAGAATTCATCCAGAAGCCTTGTTGCGGTTTTCTGGCCCACACCGGGTACGCCCGGGATATTATCCGACGAATCTCCGACCAATCCCTTGAAATCGGCAATTTGATGAGGTGCAAGGCCGTATTTCTGATACACAGCTTCCTCGTCGTACAACTGGGTATCGCTGAAGGGTTTCCTGGCTTTTGGCATGAGTACCTTCACATTGGATGAAACCAGTTGCAGTACATCCGTATCGCCGGTGACGATAATCGTGGTAATCCCCCGGCTGCTGGCTTGTCGGCCGATTGTGCCGAGGAGGTCGTCCGCTTCATACCCGTCTACTTCGAATGAAGGAATGCTGAAGCATTGTACCAGTTCCCGTACCAGCGAAAACTGCGAGATAAGTTCATCGGGAGCTTTTGGCCGGTGTGCTTTGTATGCTTCATAGTCGATATGTCTGAAGGTGGGCGCTGCACTGTCGAAGGTGACGGCGCAGTGATAGGGGTGAAAATCCTTCAGGACCTTGAGGAGCATGCTGGTAAAACCATATACGGCCCCGACCGGCTGGCCTTCGCTGGTGGAAAGGCCGGGGAGGGCGTGAAAACCGCGATGGATCAGGGCGTGGCCGTCGAAAAGGATTAGTAGCGAATTGTTTGCCATTAGTAATCCTGTTGACTCGAGGTGCTAATCAAGGCAGTCATGCCGACCGAGGTACATATATCAAATGTATTATAACAGAAACAGGCAGGGAATTGGGTAACGCAATCAAGCTTCCCTGGAGATGATGGGTATGAGCATCATCAGTAGGTTGCCGTTAATATCACAGCCAGATGTAAGAGAGGTCTCGAGTGAAATGATTTAGAAAGGAGAGCCGGTTGCCTGCTTCATTTGCTCTGCTGGTTCCGGCAGAGATTTAACCTGCCAGCGGTTTTATGTTCAAAAACACCCTGCCCGGGCTTCCAAAAAATCAGGAGGCCCGGGCGATTCGTGCCGGGTGCTGGTTTTCGACAATTGTTCTTATCAGGTTGATAGCCTATGCTTTTACGACGGCATCGTTCGGGCAAATGCTGACGCATTGCGGCTCGTCGAAGTATCCTTCGCACTCAACGCATTTGTTAGGATCGATTTCAAACTGGGTATCTCCCTCAGAGATCGCTCCGACGGGGCATTCCCCTTCACATGCGCCGCATGCAATGCAGTCGTCCGTGATCCTCATTGCCATTCTTGTGTTCCTCCTATTTTTTGTTCTAAACGCTAACCTTTGTTTGCGGAAAGCTTCATTCTCAGGGCAGTAGCCACTGGTTCCGGTACCAGGTCTTCAATATAACCCCCGTATTGGGCCGCCTCTTTCATCAGGCTTGAGCTGAGAAATTGATACTGAACGCTGGTCATCATGCAAAGGACTTCGATATTCGGGGCCTGTTTCTTGTTCATCAAGGCCATCTCGAATTCCCTTTCGAAATCCGGGCTCATCCTTAATCCCCTTATGATCACTTTCGCACCTATTGACTTGGCGAAATCCACAGTCATACCGGCATACCAGTCAACCCGCAAATTAGGTACATGGGAAATGGTTTTCTCAATTAACGATACTCTTTCCTGTGTGTTAAAAAGCAGGTTCTTCTGCGGCGTGTCAAAAACTCCCATTATCACTTCATCAAAAATAGCCGCTGCCCTGGTGGCAATGTCCAGGTGCCCATAGGTAACCGGATCGAAACTCCCGGGATAAAGTGCGAGAGTCAATTTGACCCTCCTTTACACTGGTATATGGTAACGTGCGTATCGCCGTGGGAGAGCCTCGTCACTGCCTGAAAAGTGCCGTAAAACGTTTCGGGCTCCATGCGATTGTAATGCTCCAGGACGAGGGTCGACCCGGAATGGACCAGAGGTGAATTGGCGAGTTTTGGCATGATAGCCGGGTTCTCCTTGTTACTGTAAGGAGGGTCAAGAAAAACCAGGGAGTACTGTTTGTTCAGTATACTGAGTGCCTTCATTGCATCCAGGCGATAGACATGGGCCCTATCGGAAAAGCCGGTCACATTAAGGTTATCGGTGATAGCGGAACAACACGAAGGATTTATTTCAACGAAATCAGCCTCGGCTGCACCCCGGCTCAATGCCTCGATTCCCATAGCCCCGGTGCCGGCATAAATATCAAGGATGCAAGACCAATCGATATTACGTGATTGAAGTGCGGAAAAAACTGCCTCTCTCACTTTGTCGGCAGTCGGCCTGATCTTTGGTGTCCTGGGGCATTTGAGAGAACACCCTTTAGCCTCACCTGCAATTATTCTCATTTTAATACTATTGAACGTCTCTTCCCCCATTGAACGGCAGGAGCCCTTTCTGGTGTTTATGTTACCGCTTGATGATAAATACTTCTAAGGTGCTGACGAACCTGGTAATCATAAATAGGGGCCTGACTACAGCTGGTACATTGTCTAGGGGGATTGTTTCATAGGCTGTTTATATCCACTTTGCTTGTTTGTTAAAGATTATCGTGTTGCTCAAGCTACATGTGATTATATACGGCCAGTTGGTGTTTTTCAAGGTCTGGCTTTTCCCGACAGGCATCATACAGGCAGGTCAATCCGGTACCTTGAGATAACCTGAGCAATCCTGGCTGAATCGGTTTCGTTTGGCATCACCAGTGGTAATCGGGGGTTGCCGACTGTGAACCCGATGTGGTTCAGAGCGTACTTGATAGACACCGGATTACCGGACAGCATCACCGCTTCAAAAAGGGGCAACAGATCACGGTGCATCCGCGCCGCATCAATGAGCTTTCCCTCAACGGCGCAGTTGATCATTTCCTTCATCTGTTTGCCTGCTAAGTGTGACGCAACACTGATCACCCCGTGACCGCCGATTGAAAGAATCGGGAGCGTATCGCTGTCGTTACCGCTAAATACCAGGAAATCTTCCCCCGAGGTTGCTATTATATTGGCGATATGAGAAAGGTCTCCACTGGCATCTTTAGTACCGATTATGTTATCGATTTCGCTCAGTTGGGTGGTTGTCCTGGCGCTAAGGTTTGTCCCCGTTCTGCCTGGTATATTGTACAGAATGCATGGAAGGCCGGTGCTGGTAGCAATTGCTTTGAAATGCTGATACAAACCTTCCTGGGAGGGTTTATTGTAGTAAGGCACAACCAGCAGGCAGGCGTCAACCCCTATCCTTTCGGCTTCACGGGTTTTCATCAGGGCCTCTGCTGTGCTGTTGCTGCCAGTACCGGCAACAACGCTACCGCGATCGGCAACAGCTTCTTTGACGGCGGCGAACAGACTAATATCTTCCTCGTGGGTGAGGGTAGGGGATTCTCCGGTAGTTCCTACCACCACCACTCCATCGCTGCCGGAGTCTATTAATGCCCGGGCCAGTTTCCTGGCTTGTTCATAATCCACTTCCCCCTTTTCATCAAATGGGGTTACCATTGCAGTTAACAGACGTCCCAGGCTTTTCATTCTATTCAGCCTCTTCGTAGCAATCCCCGTTTGATAACCTCTTCGGCAATCTGAATCGCATTCAGTGCAGCGCCTTTGCGAAGGTTATCGGAGACGATCCAAAGGACCAGACCATTGGGATTTGAAAGGTCTGCGCGTATGCGACCGACAAACGTCTCATCACGTCCCGCGGCAGCTATCGGCACGGGGTACATATTGATATCGGGATCATCCATCACCTGTACCCCTGGAGCCTTGCTTAGAATATCCCGTGCCTGCTCCGGGCTCATAGGTTTAGCAAACTCGACATGAACCGCTTCGCTGTGTCCAATAAAGACCGGTACACGCACACAAGTGGCGGAAATCTCGATTTCATCGGCATGCATGATCTTTCGAGTTTCCTGTATCATTTTCATCTCTTCCTTGGAGTAGCCGTTGCCCAGGAAGACATCGATATGCGGCAGGAGGTTAAATGCAATCTGGTGAGGATACACGTGCGGCATGATCTCCTGTCCGTTCAGTGCCTGTTTAGACTGATTCGAAAGTTCTTCCATGGCGGCTTTGCCGGTTCCCGAGACCGCTTGATAGGTATCAACAACGATTCGTTTGATCGGGATGACTTTATGGAGGGGATTGAGCGCGACCACCATCTGAATTGTTGAACAGTTTGGATTGGCGATAATACCTTTGTTCAGATCCATATCTTGCGGATTTACCTCGGGCACTACCAGTGGAACATCTGGTTCCATTCGCCAGGCAGCGCTGTTGTCAACTACGATAGCACCGGCTTTGGCCGCGGCAGGACCAAGGTCCCGGCTGATCTCTGAACCGGCTGAGAACAGGGCGATATCTATATGTTCGAATGAATCGCGCCCGGCCTTGCCAACTTCAATTTCCTCATTTCCGACGGTAATCTTCTTTCCCTCTGAGGTTTCTGAAGCCAGCAGCTTAAGCGTTTTCATGGGAAACTTACGTTGTCTCAGGATACGGATGAATTCCTGTCCGACCAGTCCGGTTGCTCCTACAATCGCTACATTCGGCTCTCGCATTATTCCTTACTCCTGCAAACCTAAAAGTCTTGCCAGCCCGAAGGTCAGGCCTTTTGATTTTACCACGTCTTTGATCGCCAGGGTAATCCCCGGACCAAATGCGTCGCGATTGGTCTGATCATGCCGGATTTTCAGGGTCTGTCCCGGGCCCCCTAAAACAACCTCCTGATGCGCCATAAATCCCGGTGAACGCATGCTGTGAAGGGCAATTCCCTCGTATTCAGCGCCACGTCCGCCGGTTATAGATTCCTTCTCAGAGACCGGATAGACAAAGGGTTTTCCGTGCGATTCCACCATCCCCCTGGCAGTGGCTATTGCCGTGCCCGAGGGAGAATCAAGTTTCTGTTCATGGTGCATTTCGACAATTTCGGCATAATCAAAATAACGGGCGGCGATCTTTGATAAATACATCATCAGTACCGCGCCCAGAGAGAAGTTGGGCACCACGGCCGCACCGATCTGATATTCATCGCAAAGCGACTTGATTTCCAGCAGTTCCGTTTCGGAAAGTCCGCTGGTGCCGATGACGATGTTCATCTTCTGCTTTGCGGCAATGCGGATGGCCGGCATGGTGGCATCACGCTGGGTGAAATCCACCATGACATCCGCCTTGACGGTGGAAGCCAATGATTCCAGGTTGGATGAGAAAGGGACCGTACTTTTTGTAGCCGGAACACGCAGTTGCGGCTGATCGGCCCTAACATCCACCGCTCCCACCAGTTCGAGTTCGCCATCCATGCAAACCGCGTTGATAACTGCCTCGCCCATTTTACCGAGCGCGCCGTGAACCAGTACACGTATCGGTGCCATAGAATTGCCTACCTGTTGGACCCATACCTTTTTGGAGGGGGTTTCCTTGATGAAGGACCTCTGCTGCCGCCGGGGCGGGGACCCGATTGCTGCCCGGGTGCCGGCCCTCCTTCAGATTCGCCTAACAGGGCTTTGCGTGAGAGTTTAATCTTACCGGCGGAATCGATCCCGATCACCGTGACGGTGATTTCATCACCGACTGAGACCACATCTTCAACCGAAGCTACACGATAGTTCTCCAGTTCGCTGATATGTACCATTCCTTCCCTGCCGGGCAGGATTTCCACGAATGCGCCGAAGCTGGTGGTCGATATCACCTTGCCGGTATAGATGTCTCCGACCCCCGGGTCTGTAGTCAACGAAATGATAATATCCATGGCTTTCTGTGCCGATTCTGCATTCTGTGCGCTGATGGTGATAGTACCGTCGTTTTCCACATTGATGTTGCTATCTGTCTCTTCAGTGATGGATCGTATCATGCGCCCGCCCGGACCGATGACATCACGAACCTTCTCGGGATCGATTGTAAATCGTGTCATCTTCGGTGCATACCGGCTCAGTTCCGGCCGGCTGGAGCTGATAGTTTCTTTCATACGGTCGAGAATAAACAGTCTTCCTTCTCGGGCCTGTTTGAGGCCCGTTTCGATGACCTCATAGCTGATGCCCTTGAGTTTCAGGTCCATTTGAACGGCAGTAATACCTTCCTCGGTTCCGGCCACTTTGAAATCCATATCTCCGAAGAAATCTTCGATCCCTTCGATATCCGTTAATACAGCGAAGCGACCGTCCTCGCCGGTGATCAGTCCCATAGCCACCCCTGCCACAGGGGCTTTGATGGGGATTCCGGCATCCATCAATGATAGTGTACTGCCGCAAACGCTTGCCATTGAGGTGCTACCGTTGGAACTCATTACCTCTGAGACCAGCCGGATGGTATAGGGGAAAGCCTCATCATTGGGTAATACTGGAATGAGGGCTCTCTCAGCCAGGGCACCGTGCCCTATTTCTCTTCGTCCGGTCCCCAGTCGCTTGACTTCTCCGGTGCTGTACGGCGGGAAATTATAATGGTGCATGTAGTGTTTGGTCTCTTCCGGACTGATGCTGTCAATCGTTTGTTCCTGTCGCAGGGAACCCAGGGTGGCGATGGTCAGGACTTGTGTCTCGCCACGTGTAAACAACCCTGATCCGTGGGTTCGAGGCAGAATGCCTACATCGCATGAAATCGGCCGAATTTCGCTCAATGCCCGGCCGCTTATGCGAATGCCCTTATCCAGAACAACTGCACGCACTTCTTTCTTCAGCCATGCATCGACAGCAATGCCGATTTGCATGGCGGTATGCGTTTCGTTTGCCCTTTCCAGGACTTGTTCTTTCAAATCGATTATGCGCTTGTCACGTTCCTTTCTGTCGAGTCCGACCGGCCCTTCCGGGAAGACTCCTTTGGCGGCTTCGGCTACTAATTGAGCCAGCGTTTCATCAGCCACCGGGGCATTGAATTCAATCTTGGGTTTGGCACAGGTCTTACATAACTCTTCCTGTATTCGGTTAATCTCTGAGTTGACCTCCTGGCCGATCCGAATCCCTTCAAGAATCGTTGCCTCTGACACTTCGCCGGCGCCTGCTTCTACCATGACCACGGCCTCTTTGCTGCCGGCAACGACCAGGTCCAGTTTGCTGTCGGAAAGCTGGTTGAAGGTAGGGTTAATAATATATTCACCGTCGATATAGCCTATGCGAATGGAACTAACCGGCCCCTCGAATGGGATACTGGATATACCCAGAGCAGCAGAAGCCCCGATCGTCAGGAGAACATCGGGCGGGTTTTCCTGGTCGGCAGAGAGCACCGTGGCCACAATCTGTACCTCGTTCCGTAAGCCTTTAGGGAACAGTGGACGGATGGCACGGTCTGTAAGCCGCATGGCCAGGGTCGCATCCTGCCCGGGACGCCCTTCTCTACGAAAAAAGCTTCCCGGAATTTTACCCGCTGCATAGAGACGTTCTTCAAAATCTACAGTCAGGGGAAGAAAATCCCGCTCTTCCTGGCGGGGGTTTCCAACACATGCGGTTACCAATACAATCGTATCACCGTAATGGACGGTGACGGATCCGTCCGCCTGCCCGGCCAGCCTGCCGGTTTCCAGGGTAAGCACGCGGCCACCAATTTCAGTATTTAATATAGTAGACATAATATTTACCTTCAGCCATCATAATACGAGCGATTATTCATGCCCTAGCTGATAGCCCGTATTTTAAGCTGGCTGATTATTGATTTGTAGCTTTGATGATTACTGCTTTGCAGATAACGAAGCAGCCGCCTTCTCTTGCCTACCAGCATGAGCAGCCCCCGCTGGGTGGCATAATCGTGCTTATGCATTCGCAGGTGGTCGGTCAATTGATTAATCCGATCCGTGAGAATGGCGATTTGAACCTCTGCAGACCCTGTATCGCTTTCGTGGGTCTGATGCCTTTGAATGATTTCCTGTTTCTTTTCTTTTTGCAATATCCTCTACCTCAATTTTCTAGACTTCTTTACAAACGTTTAATTTTAACACAGCTTGTATTCTTGTGTAAATCGTACCATTTTTACGGGGAAGCTGATATGGTTGGTAGTCAGTATTCAGCCTCTGGCTCTGAACTCCTCCGGGATTAAATCGCCGACCCTGGCAGTTGCGAGAGAAATGACGGTATCGGAAGCCCCATAATACACTAGAAGTTCATCGTTTTCATCAAGGAAGAATATATGCTCATCGCGTTTGGGAACCGCACCGCAGGTGAAGACAACATTCGGCACCCAGGATTCATCATCAACTCCGAGTTCCCATTTCTCCGAAGGCTCAAGGATGAAATTAGGAGATCGGAAAACCAGTTTGGAGGGATCAGCTAGATCGAGCAACATTACTCCCAGCCGGTAAACATGGGCATAATCCACGCCATGCGTGATCAGCAACCATCCGTATTTGGTTTTCAGAGGTTGAGCGCCGGCCCCGATCTTACGCCCATCCCATAATAATCCGGTGGTGGTCCCCGAAAGAATTCTGTGCTCCCGGCGTGGCCAGGGACAACGCATGTGCCGGGAAAACGTGATCCACATGTGGGGATCAACTCGGTGCAGCATGGCAAATTTCCCGTTGATTCTTTCAGGGAACAGGGCGGCGTCTTTATCGTCATATCCGGGGAATACCAACCCATGTCGTTGCCAGCCTTTCCAGCGATAGTTCATGAAATCAATTAACTTGATTGAAGCAAGGGCAATTTGGGCAACGAGTCCGTCGTATGCCGTATAGGCCATATATATTCGATCACCGATCAGTGTGAGCCGGGGGTCCTCGCATCCCATCTTTTCGCTGGAATGAACCGGCTGGAAAATCGGTTCATCCAGTCTTTCGTTAAATACAAACCCGTCATCGCTGACAGCCAAACCGATTCTTGAGATCCTGTCCTCTCCGAAGGCCCGGTAGGCCAGGTATACCCGACCGTTCAATCGAATGGTACCGGCATTGAGAACATAACTGGATTCCCACGGATGCTCCGGGACAGGCTTAAGAACAGGATTGCCTTCGAACCGTTTCAATCCACCGGATGACGGGTATTCAGGGGTACGTTTAACAGTTTCATTAGGCAGGATCCGGTCAATGCCACTTTCCTTCCCCAGCAGAATAGGAGCCAGATTCTCCCATTCCCTGCCCTGCGCCATCAATTCGATTACAGTTTCTTCAATCGCTTCCTCCGTTCCTCCCACAGCCTGATAGTATTCCAATAGGAATTCATGTGAAAACCAGTCGCGTTCCACATGGGCAGACAGAGGTGGCGGGGATTTTTGCCCGCCGCGAAAACTGTACGTAGCCCAGGACCAGGTGGAACAGGTTACGAACTCCCCGTCCGGCAGGATTAGTGCTACGTGATAGCAATCGGCCAGTTCGGCCAGGAGCCGGTAGCGATTCACACGTGGCAGATCACCTTCACTTTCTTCCTGTGCTACCTGTCGGGCGATCTCGTTCATACGGTCCTTCAATACCCGAAGCTGGCTATCTTCGAATATACAATGTGCTGACAGCGGATCCCTTCCCCAGTGTCCGGTAAGTGAGTCGATGACCTTGCGTCCGAAATCCTTTCTTTCCGAAGCAAACCGCTCCCACACCTGGCTGAATTTTTCGGATTCTATGATATTTTTGCCCAGGGTCATGAGGTAAAGTAGCTTTGGAAATTCTCCTCCCAGTCCCTTGTGCAAGTTGCTTACCACAATCCGGGAAGTCAGCTTATCAACCGCGGAAGAACTTCTCATTTCGACCAGGGTAGGGAAATCCTGATGTCGGACTACCAGCGGTCTGATAGGCTGAAGTGAAAAGTGCTCCGAACGAAGGCCATCTGCTATGATATGCCAAAGGCTCTGCAAGTAATCGCGTTCCTCTGCCCAGTTGGTCAGAGCCAGGATATCCAGTGGATCCCACTTAGTGAGCAGTTCATCCAACGTTGTGGCCCCCAGCTTGGTAATCAGATTGAGTGGCGGATAGTGAGACAGGAATTGAGCTGCCATCTGAGGAACTAGCGAGAACCCCTTTCTCTTTGGGAAATAGTGTATCACCAGGTCCATCATCGATTGAATGCCCTCAAGTGTTGAGAGGTCTACAGCTGGCAGTACCTCATCTTCCACCGACTTGATATGAGATTTGATCGCTTTGGACATATCTAGAGAGGTGGCGTTACGCGGTACCTGTAAGCGGTCGTAAACAAAGTGATCGAAATCCGCTTTCTGACGTTTGAAGATTTTATTGTAGATATCGTTGGCGCGAATGAATTCCCCTTTAGGCGATGCCAGAGTTGTTGGAACAACCAGTGGAGCGCCGGGAATGAATTCACGATAGGTGATCTGAGGTATGTGGGGTTCTGAGGCCTCAGCTGAACGTTCCCAATTTGAGACAAAACCGGCTTTAGCCCTATCGAATTCATGGGCGATATTCGCTTGCTGACTTTCGGATTCCAGAGAAAGTATATGCTGTTGCCGGTGAGCGGGGATTTGCGCCAGATCATGCCGAATTGAATCTAAATTGGAAGCGAACTGCCCCATGAAACCGTCGAAGAGAGGTATCAGAGAATCGACTATGTCTCTTTTAGTAATACCTGAAGGGAAAGAATAGGCGAGAATCATCCGGTAAATAATCCTAGCCCATAACTCGCTGTCGAATGGGAAGTCCGTTTCATTTGAGCGGGTCAGAGCTTCGAGTCGGCTGTAGGTATTTTGCGAAAATATCACTTTGTAAAGAGAATGGAATTTATCAAAACCCTGCTGATATTTTGCGATCGCATGGCTGGGATCAAACTCGGTTCCCTGGGATTGATGGCCTTTTGTAAAGCCGAATTGCGATATCTGTTGTATCATCGGGTATGCCTGCATGATATTCTGTCTACCCCACCAGTCCGTATCGGCACCGATTCGCGTAAACAGGGCATGCGCGATCTGTCGTAAAACCACCTCACGCTTTATTGCCGATGGACGATGGATTTTAATACCCATGTTGGCTTCACAGATCCTGGCCTTGTTAACGATGGCACCGGTGGCAATAGTGACATCGATCCCGTATCCACTGATCGGTTCCGCCCATATACGGTGAAAATTTTTGACATAATAACGATTCAGGCTGTGAGAAATACCCCACTGTGCTCCAATGGTTCGGTGAATGGGAACGCGGTAGAGGGCTCTGATGGTCGGATAAACAAGAAACGTTGAGATTGGTGATTCAAGCGGATGGCGGTTGAAGCGGGAAAATACGATGTCTGCGTTATGGTTGGTGACTGGTTGCAGCAGGAGAGGAATCCAGTCCGGTGCCAGGCCCTCAATTTCGCCATGACGGTTAACACTTTTCAAGTCGGCTTCAAGTACCACCAGATCGGCGCTGAGCACATTTGCGATTTCGCTGATGGCTCTTACCCCCCAACCTTTGCCGCTTAGTTGCGGATCATCAAGAAGAAAGGCAAGTCGAGGAATATTGTTGGTCAAGGGAAGGGAGTTGATCGTCTGTAAGGCATTCCCGCCGGCCGGGCCGCCCACCGCAACAATCAGAGATTTCTGGTCGGGATAGAAGTTTTTTAGTCCCTGGCAGGCGGTTTCTAATACATGTGCAATCGTATCAGTTTCATTGTAAAACGGAATGCCGACAACTATGGTGACGCCGCCCATGGCAGTGGCCTGCTCAAGAGGTTGCTTCATTATTTGGTCAAAGCGAACCTCTGTTTCCTCGTGCAGCGTTTTTTGTGTGGATATATGGCTATTTCTGGTGGTAGACACGGTTACAATCTGTGATTATTATACGTAACAACGCGATTGGTTGGTATGGTCGCCCGGGGTCGTCAGATTTAGTATCGTTGAGAATAATGTAACTTAAGGGATATTTATTTTTTGTTCATGTTCGTATTAAGGGATAGATTATATTCCTGTTTCCCTGAACATTTTAATGATTGTCTGGCGGTAAGGCAAGTGCGTAACGCGTCGGTATGTGCCGACAGGTCAATATTGGGATTACCGGTAAGCAGAGCAAACAGAAATTCCTTTTCAAGCGGTGATTTTTTGCCTGTATTGAACGAAAGTTCGGAGAGCACACGGTTAGCCAATTCATAATGGCGACGTGCCTGGTTTTTCCAGGAAAAACGGTGGGCGTACGAAAGCGCCGTTTTTTCAATCCTTTCAGCCAGTTCAGGATATGTAAGAACTTCCTTGATTTTGTAGGCGAGATTATCCAGTTCGCTGTCTACCAGTTCGCCCGCATTTGTCAGCATCTCGCCTACACCCTCCATTTGACGACCTGCGACAATCGACCCCGAACCCAGTGCGTGTGCTAAAATACCGCTTTGGGTGCATTCACACGGCCAGTAGAAATTGATATCAAATGCACGCTGGGCCAGCGGCAGCATATGTTCGGGTAGCCAGGTGTTCAGCAGCAAAGTGCCCCCGTCCTGCCATCTGTCCTGAAGCCATTGCGCATAGACCTCCTGGCCTGTTTCCCGTGCCTGGCCAATGCGAACGGCGATTATGCGCTTGTTCGGCAGTAGATGCTGCAGTTTGTCTCGTATCACATACAGGGATTCAGATTGTTTCGATGGGCATAGAAAACCTGTCTGGCCGAGAATGGCGGTATCCGAATCGGTAAATACTTTCTGTTGTGAAAGAATCCTGCGTGTGGATCGATCCAGATCCGATTGGTTAAGCAAGTAATCATTGAAGGACTCTTTCGCGCGAAGGCGGCTCAAGCGGGATATATTCGGATACCGGTGAATTCCGTGATTGATCACGTGTACCTTAGAACAGTGCTGCGGGAAAGCGGCGATGACTGCCCAGTAGACACCATAGCTGAACACCGTGATGGCATCAACACAGGGAAGGATATTTTCTAGTAGAGCGTATTGGCACTGGCGAAGCCCAGTGCCCGTTTCATCACTCTGAAAATGGAGGGTATGAAAGGTGATTATCTTTGGTAAATAGAGATTTTCAACCATATCCACGAACTTATCAGGGTCGGCCCAGACGGCGGTCTCGTGCTGAAACCATATCACGGTATCCTCCGGAAGATCACCAATCTGGCGCAATCCGGTAATCACATTGTCGGCACTAAAGTCTTTGCGGCCTGGTATTCCATACCACGCGTTATCCCTTGGGGCACGATCATGGATAAACGGAGACGGATATTTGTCCAGGTCAAATGATAGTACGCGCCAGTGATGTTCGGGGCTTTCGGAGGTAAGGTACTCCGTATAGGAAGCTATACCGCACATTATGGGAGGGTAAGTGCCGGTGAAGCAAATGGTTGCTATTTTACTCCTCCTGTTTTCACAGTTTTAGTTGAGTCAAGGCATCACTTTGCTACTGATTATCCTGGCATCACCTCTATGTGGAATGGTATTACAGGTGAAAAGGCTGCCGCCGAAAGGCGGACAAGCTGATAATTTGTTAAGGTGGTTCATTTTACCATACGGATGGCCGAGGATGTCAACATCTGTTATGGTAATCCTGCTTTCAGGATATATGAGTTACAGGAGGGAGTCCGCCATAACGAACTGCGGGGGGCTTTTTCTGGTACTAGTGCTGTGTCAACCTTAACCTGACGTTTTGTCATTCCGGGGAAACTCAAAATTCAGAGGGGTTAAGGGAAGAGGCTTGCCGCCACGGTGCATCGACGACCGGTTCGAGACCGGATGACATTTCATGGTTGACGTGACACTAGAGCAGTTTTGCCTGTTCAGTAGTTGCGAAACACGTTAGGCTTCATTACCTTTCCCTAGTTTCGACTGTGAAGCCATTATTTTTAAGTTCACTGATAAGATGGGCGGGGTCCTCATCGTTGACTTGGATAATTAAATCGCGCGTATCACGTTCTACAGATTCATCAATATGGATTGCCATAATTTCCAGATTTGCTTTTCCCACGAAATCGATGACTTTACCAATCTTGGGGATTGTTCCACAATCGTAAACATGGATTCGAGCGCCATCTTTACCGATCCCAAGCAAAGGATTCATTATCCGATATACGAAATCATTAGTGGTTACGATGCCGATCAGCCGATTCAGGTCGTCCATCACAGGGAAAGCCCCTACGCCGCGTTCCTGAGCCAGCGCCAGCGCGCTCTCCGCGGTGGTATCGTGTGGAATGGTAATAACCGGTTTCGCCATAATTTCGCCTACCGTCATTTTCGATAGAAGGTTGTTTAGCTCCCAGACACTTAATGTAGTAGCTGCTGATGGCGAAGCTGCTGCTATGCGCCGGTCGCTCACGATGCCCACCACTTTCCCCTTATCGACCACGGGTAACCGCCTCACTTTATGAACACTCATATATCGCTGGGCATCGAGGATAGAGGTTTTGCTGGAAACCGTTATTACATTGGTTGTCATGAACTCACGGACGCGCATAAGAGCCTCCCTTGCTGGTAGTGCGATTTGCACCATTTTGGCACTTTACCCGGCTCGTGTCAAGTATCCGCGGATAATTCGCCTGACTTGTCTTGACGCAGCAGGAGTGATACAATCCATGCTGCAAGAAGGGCTAGTCGTTTGTGGCTAGCCCTATTGGTGTGAAATGAAACTGCAAGGATTGCATAGACTCTTAAAACAATTACCGGAATTCCGGGATTGGGCTGATTTGATACAAACAGGCAACAAAGATATTAGCCTGATAGATGCTGCCAAATCGGCGTTGATAGCGTTTGCTCACCACGATGCCCGTCTTCCTGTTATGGTGGTTACTAATAACCCGGAACGGGCGAAACAGCTTTTTGATGATCTTTGTGTATGGTGCTCATCGGATGCGCCCCCTGTTCTTTTCCCCGAATACGGTGTACTGCCTTACGAGAAGCTGGTACCTGAATCCACAGTGGTGATGCAGCGAATGCGCGTGTTGGATTTGCTGCATGGTTTTCGATCAGCCAGCCATGCTCCGCTGGTGGTGACTTCGGTGCACGCATTAAGCCATAAGACGATTTCACCGGATCGGTTTTCTACCGTTACCCTTAAGCTGCAGCCGGGAGATCGTTACAGTCCTGAGGGCTTGATGCGTCACCTGGGCATGGCTGGATACGAGACCGTTGATCTGGTTGAGATTCCCGGTTGTATCAGCAGGCGAGGTGGAATTGTAGATGTGTTTTCACCAAATTCCCATTGTCCGGCTCGGATTGAATTCTTCGGAAACGAACTGGAGAATATCCGGTGGTTCGATCCAAAAACGCAGCGTTCTCTAGAGATAGCCGACTTAATTCAGCTAATTCCGGCAAGAGAATTTATAGTGCCCACGCAGAAGGCAGTGAATGAAGCGTTCGGCTCACTTGATCTATCCAGTTGTGACGATCGCGCGCGCGACAGCTTGTACGAGGATGCTGAAATGCTTTCCACCGGGAACTGGCGTCCCGAATTCTATTACTATGCACCCCTGTTCAACGAAGGTTCGCTGGTCGATTATCTGCCAGTCGATTCCTTCCTGATTATTGCTGACCCGGAACGTACTTCGGCTGAAATGGATGAAATCGACGAAAAGGCCGGAGGTATTCGCCGGAGTCTAATCGAAAGGGGAGAACTACCCCGTAATTACCCGCGTCCCTGGCTGGATTGGCAGGAGTTGGAAACCAGGTTCAATCGGATCAATCGGGTCTGGCTAATTGGGAGTTGGGAAGAGGGTGCGCAGCCGATAGAATACAGTTTCATGCGTTCCCAGGAGTACGGCGGTAGGCTGGGGGATTTTTTTGACGATGTAGCTGATTGGCTCGGTCAGGGATCTCGTGTCATTATCATTTCACAGCAGGATGAACGCCTTTCCGAACTGCTGACCGAACATGGGATTCCGTTCCGTCGGGGAAAGGAAATCGATTCTCCTCCCCTGGAAGGGTCGTTAACACTATTGTATGGCGCACTTTCCCGTGGCTGGACGCTTGGGAAGACGCGGCTTATAACCGATTACGAATTGTTCGGTTTCATCAAGCAGCGTCGGCTGGTGACGACCGGACGCTCCAATCGCGAGGTGTTCGTGGCGGACCTCCAGGTCGGTGATTACGTGGTACACATCGATCATGGCATTGCCCGCTTCATGGGCATGACTAGGCTGCCATTTGAGGGACGGGAGAGGGAATATATGATTTTGGAATACGCCGAAAACGGGAAGCTGTATGTCCCATCCGATCAAGTGGACCGAGTAACCCGTTATGTAGGTGCCGGCGGCTATGTTCCATCACTCAGTCGTTTGCATACCCATGAATGGACACGTACCAAAGAGCGCGTTCAAAAAGCCACAATCGAGATGGCGGAGGAGTTGCTTGCCATTTATGCTTCGAGAGAGGTTTCCAACGGATTGTCTTCTATACCGGATACTTTATGGGATCGGGAACTGGAAGCATCCTTTCCATATGAGGAAACACCGGATCAGACCCAGACCATTCAAGCGGTGAAGGCTGATATGGAGAATCGAAAACCAATGGACCGGCTGGTCTGCGGCGATGTCGGTTACGGCAAAACTGAGGTGGCGGTTAGGGCTGCGTTCAAGGCAGTAAACAG
>CAZDMY010000007.1:0-19639 GCA_964506405.1 uncultured Dehalococcoidia bacterium
CCCTCTGATATCTATGCAGTAGGTGCCGGAGGGCTCATCCTTCATTATGATGGTACCGAGTGGGCCGAGACAGAGAGCGATGCTTCCCACACGCTGAATAGCATCCAGGGCAATTCGGCCTCCGATATCTATGCTGTGGGGGTAGAAAGTACTATAATGCATTATGATGGTACCCGGTGGGCGGAAATGGAGAACGAATACGAGGACTCGATTCACGGTGTCTGGTGCGCGTCAGAATCCGGAGAGGTCTTTACTGCCGGTGGCGGTCAAATGGCCGGAAGCGGTTGGTACTTTGAAGAAATCGGCAATGGTGATGGCATCGCAATGGGCGGGATTGCCATTGCCTGTCTCGGCGCAATTGTCGGGATGTGGGGAGCGGTTCTCGGTATGTGGAAAGACAGAGAGCGGGTTTATCTGTTCCTCGCCATCGTGGTAGGAATTATTCTCGTCTGCAGTGCCCTCGGGTTGGTATCGATACACTAAGGTGAAGAACACAGAAACATTTGCGGGAGGAATCGTAACATGGCAATCATTACCATATCGAGGGGAACCTTCAGTGGAGGGCAGGCTATAGCGACATCCATTTCTAATGAACTGGGCTATCATTGTATCACCAGGGAGGAGTTGCTGGAAGAAGCAGCCAGGAATTTTGATATATCTGAAGCAAAACTCGATATCGCAATGGAGAAAAAGCCTGGATTCCTGGAACGTAATAAGCTTAGAAGAATCCATTACATTGCCTACATCCAGGCTACTTTGATTAAGATGGTAAAAGATGAAAATGTGGCGTATTCTGGCATGGCGGGCCATCTGCTATTACAGGAGGCCCCAAATGTGCTTAAGGTGAAGGTTATCGCCGATATGGAATACCGAATTAAGGCGGCCATGGAGCGGGACAACTTCAGTCGTGATGAGGCCATTGAATACATAAGGAAGGTGGATAACGAACGCAATGGGTGGGTGAAGGCTGTTTATAATATCGACCGAAATGACCCCGTTCATTACGACCTGGTCGTTAATCTGGAACATATGACACTGACCACTGCCAGCGAAGTAATATGTGCAGTGGCCAGGCATCCAGAGTTCCAGCGTACCGCCGAGACTCGCAAGAAAATGGAGGACCTGGTATTTGCCAGCGACATTAGAGCAAAGATAGCAATGGATAGAAACATAACTGATACCGACATTCATGTCACGGCGGATGACGGGTTTATTACCGTAACGGGGGAAACACAGCGTCTTGATGATGCCGACAGGATACGAGCCCTGGTGCGGCAATTGCCGGGTGTCAAGGATATCGAATCACATATCAAAGTGATACAATCCTGATATGGTAACATGGACAGTCAAGCCTGGACCGGGTGGTTTGTTGATCATGTGAGGTATTTGTTGCAAAATGGATATGGGAGAAAATGGTCGGGACGCCAAACCCGGCCATTTGCATTTAATTGACTTAACTGGTAGAAATGGCATTTCGTCTACCAAAACTGGTATTTGGTGCAATCGCGTTGTCGCAATAAGTGATTGCGCTGGCATTAACTATCCCATATAATAGACGGAAAGTAGGAGTCACGTCGATATGCCCATTATAACTGTTTCACGAGGAGCATTCAGCGGCGGGAAAGAGTTAGCGGAGTGCGTAGCGGGCAGACTTGGTTACCGCCTGATTTCTCGCGAAGTGCTCATACGTGCAGCCAAGCAATATGGCGTTGCTGTCGATAAGCTTGAGCGCGCTTTGACGGATAAACCTGGTTTATTGGAACGAATTGGCCTGGAGCGGGTTCATTTTCTGGCTTACATACAGGCTGCGCTTTGCGATGAAGTCAAACAAGATAATGTCGTATATCATGGGAATGCCGGCCATCTACTTCTCAAGGGAATACCTCATGTCATTTGTGTGAGGGTTATGGCCAACAAAGAATTCCGAGTGAAAAAAGCGATGGAAATTGCTCATGTCGATGAGCGACGTGCGTTGAAGCGTATCAAACAACGAGATTCAGAACGTGCCGATTGGACATGGTTCCTGTATAATGTCGATTGGCTTGACCCGTCCTTGTATGACGTGGTCGTGAATTTCGACCACATTAGTCCTGATACCGGATGCAGGATTGTCAGCCTTGCTGCCCAGCAACCCCAGTTTCAACCCACCCCAGAAGCTGAACAAATGCTGGCAGATCTTACCCTTGCCAGCGAGGTCAGGGCTAGAATGGCTACCGATGGTAAGGGGCGCGATCGGAATATAAACGTAGAGGCTAGAAATGGCATTGTCACAATAAGGGGTACCGTCTCGTCGATGGAAGATGCAGATCTTATGAAGTCGATTTCATCCAAAGTTACCGGTGTTCATGAAGTTCGTTCTCTGATAAAGGTCTATACTAACTGGTAGACCGAGCAACGGTAGTTCAGGGAGCTTTTAATATGTGTTCCCATGCCGGTATTGCCTGTAATGAGGTTCATACTGGTAACTCGGCACGAACTGAGGTGCCTTGTCCGATAATTGAGGTTAACTGTATCGTGCCCCTCAGCAAATGAGCTCGATCCTCCATGCCGGCCAAACCAAGCTTGCCATATCTGGGAAGGTCCGCTATTGAATCGGGGGTGTCGAACCCTTTTCCGTTATCTGTGACCACAATGCTGGTTTTCTTATCCCCAAACTCCACTACTACTTCCGCGGACGTCGCTTCAGCATGCCGCGAGACATTCCTCAATGCCTCCTGGGTTATGCGAAACAAGACTAACTCGACTTCATTGGGCAGACGTCTTTCCTCACCAATGAAACGAACGTCGATTTCGATGCCCGAGTATTCGGCGGTCCTGGAGACCAGCCACTCAACCGCCGCGAGTATTCCCAGTCGATCCAGTGTTGCAGGCCTGAGGTCCTGACTAAGGTGATGTACTCCCTGCATAATCTGGTTTGCTTCCTGCCGCAACACTTCCAGTTGAGCGATAAGTTCCTGTTTTCGAAGTTTGTCTCCTTTGACCGATAGAATATCCATTTGGCGAGCCAGTATAGCCAGTGATTGCACCGTATCGTCATGCAGTTCCTGTGCAATGCGCTTCCTCTCTTCTTCCTGGGCCTGAGTAACTTGACGCAGGAAGAAATGCAGGTTTTCCTGCAGCCGTTTCTCATCGGTCATATCATGTGCAATGCTCTGAATCGCCGTTGGTTTACCATTGGCCGCTACTCGGCTGATGGAAAGCTGGATAATGGCTTCATCCCCATATTTCTTGATTAATCTAATTTCTCCCCTGGAACCGGCCATCTTGCCATCCAGAACTGCCTGCTCCATGGATTCAACGATCGAGCGTGTATCCGGAGAGATCAGTTCTCTGGCTTTGAGACCATTGAGCTCGTCCAAAGTATACCCGGTTAAGCGAACACAGGCATCATTGGCCGCAATGATGGTGCCGTCAAGGTCGTGAATCCAAATGGCATCATGGGCATGCTCAAACAACTCACGATACCGCTGTTCCGAAGCACGCAATTGCCCAGACACTTGACGCTCGTACTCATACAGGCGCGCATTGTCCACTGCCACACCAATCTGATTGGCGATTGCCCTGAGCAAGTCCACTTCCTCTGGAGCAAACTCTCGATATCGATGCATGGCGACGGAAAGTGTTCCCACAACCTTGCCTTTGGCCATCATAGGTACGATCAGTTGAGAGCGGATGTTCTCATCACGAACAACCTTTTTTGTCAGCCGGGCATCTTCCGATGCATCTTGCACAAACAGGGGTTCGCCCGTCTTCGCAACGCGCCCGTTGAAACCTTCTCCCATTTTGATTCTGCCGACATTGGATACGAAATCCTCTGACACACCCCGGTGCGCAACCAGCACCAGTTCCTGTGTTTTTTCATCAAGGGTATAAATCCGAATAACCTCAGCGCTCATGACATCCATAACACACCCAACTGCAGTATCCAGCACCTGACTAAGTTGCAATGATTGCGATATAATTGTCGAGGTCTGATTCAGGGCAGCCATCCGCCGTTCATTCTCCTGGATTACCTCTAATTGATTTTGTAATTCAATCTGAGTCTGTTCCAACTCCGAGCTGCGTTTTCGTTCACGGCGGAGCAATTCCAATGAAAACGCGGTGGAATTTCCAACGACAAAAATAGCCATGGTTTCAATTAAGGCATCTTCAGGGTGGGGCGAGAGGAATATACCTCGTGGTAACATAAACGCCGCGGCAAGAGATGAGGTGATCACACCACCCTTTAAGCCAAAGAGCACTCCAGCCCAGATGATGGGTAAAAGGTAAAGGATTCTTTCAACCGAATATCGAGTCAGTCCCAAATTCTCGTTCAGATGAGCAAGAAAGTCGGGGTTACGAATCTCGCCTGAATACTGGAAAAGGGTGATAACGACAAAAGCTGCTATCAGCGGCCAGACATCTAATCGTCGAATAACACAGAATCGAGTTCTCAACCCGGGGAAAAATAATGCTTTCGACACGGTTTCCTCATGTAATACTTTTGGTTCGAGGCACGTCTTCCAGGTTTATCCACTTTTCTCGAAGCGCATAAACAACCGCTTCAGTTCGAGAATTGACGCCCAGCTTCTTGAATATGTGACGCAAGTGGCTTTGAACGGTACGAACACTGACACTGAATTCATGGGCGATTTCCTTATTGCTGGCGCCGTGCGCGACCAGCGTTAGCAATTCTATCTCGCGCTTATTCAAAATACCGGGTTTGACATGATCTTTGGGTTTATCAGAGGAAGGGACAAAACGACTTAGCACCTTGCGCGCAATAGCCGGGTGCAAAATTGAATCTCCTGCCTTCACTGCTCGGATGGCTGTAATCAACTCACTGCTTGGAACGCTTTTCAGTAAGTAGCCAGCAGCCCCGGCCTGCAGTAAACGGAATACAAACTGATCATCATCGTATGCGGAAAGGATCAGAATATTAGTATCGGGGCACGATTCCTTTATCTGTTTGGTTGCGGCTATGCCGTCAACTACCGGCATAGCGATATCTATTATGGCCACATCCGGGTTCAATTCTTTGGCCATATTTATCGCTTCTTCTCCGTCGCCAGCCTCTCCTATTACTTCCAAATCAGGCTCTTGCTCTAGAAGTGCACGCGTACCCTGACGAAAAACGATATGATCATCAGCGATAAGAACTCTTATTTTTTTATCCAAAATGACCTCTCAGTTTGTTTGATTTTATTATCTCATGTACATTTCGTCAATGTCATCGGATAAATGCGCATAATCGTCTGGTTGTTATGCACAAATAACTCAGCGCGAACATACATTAATAATGCGTCTATTGCGCATTATATGGTACCCAATTCCTTTATCATAAAGAAAACTTCGCTGTTAAGAAGGTTTGCGCGGCGATAAATGCTTATTTACATTTCGTGCTTAACGCATTCAATTGTGCATCCCGGCATCATCTTGTCCAAAAACGGAAAATTTTTTCAGCGGTAATACCCTATCGTTAAGCAGCAGTTTGGGCGATGTTTAGAAAACAGGCCTGACATAAAATAAAGTCGGAACCCATAAAGGAGGTGTTAGCATGGCAACCAACGTTAGGTACATGAAATCGAAGAATACCTGGCAGGAAAGAGGGGCATCGGCGCTACAGGCCACATTTCATAATGTCGGCAGGGTGGCCAAACGAATTGTCCGTATGCTGTCGTTCGATGCAACGAACATCTTCAAGTCAAAAGATTGGCCTTACTACTAGAGATTGAATTGATTTGGGTAAAACTTTTCGTTAACGATAGTATGTGCAGATATTGCCCATCGCAGAGAACAAATCCCACTATAATCCCGGTGTAACCAGTAAAGGGAACCGGATTGGAGTGTAATATGGATGGTGTCGAACAGCAAGTAATTGGAAAAATAGGAAAAGAAACGGCTGGGAAGCCTGGCCTTTCGTGGCGAAGCTTCGGAAGAAGTCCCCTTCTAGAAATAGAGGTAATGTCTGTTCTGGTTCTTGTTTCATACGTAGCGATGGGGCTGATCGGCGCTGGTATTGAGACACCGGAAGGGGGCATGTCCGCTTTGACTATATTGGGTATCGTAGCCGGATTTTTTCTATTAAGCTTTGCCATCGCCTGTTTGGCCGTGGTAGCCGGCATTGGTGGTGGGGTGATATTTACCCCTGTCATGCTGGCCTTTACCGGTGTGGATAGTGTGATCGTCAGGGGGACAGGGCTGATTGTCGCCATGTTCAGTGGCCTTATCTCCACCGGACCCTTTATGAGGAAAGGGCTTGCCAATCTGCGGATCGTTATATTGCTGGTTTGTGCGTATTCAGTGGGAGCGTTTGCCGGCGCCCAGGGGGCTATTATGATTGCCGAAAGTATGGGTGAAACCGGCGAGGCATTGGTGCGGATCGCCCTTGGTGTCATTGTGTTCCTGATCGCCGGCTATTTCATCTGGGGCGGTACCAAGATGGAATGGCCTGAGGTTAAGAAAGTAGACGGTTTTACCAAACGGCTCGGAATACCGGTTCCTTACTATGAAGCCTCACTGGATAAAGTTGTAGAATACGTAGTGCATCGTGCTCACTGGGGAATGCTGGCAATTTTCGCAGTAGGACTCATAGGCGGCTTTTTCGGGATGGGCGGCGGTTGGGCAGCGGTTCCTGCCATGAACATGATCATGGGCGTTCCTTTGAAGGTGGCTGCCGCTTGTAGTGGGGTACTGCTGGGAATGGGCGACTGTGTAGCAGTATGGCCGTATTTGCTGGCTGGTGCATTAATCCCGTTGTTTGCTGCTCCCTGGCTGGTTGGGCAGGTATTGGGAGGGATTGCGGGGTCCTACCTGCTGGTAAGAATCAAGGCCGGATTCGTCAGATCGATGTTGATCGGGCTGCTGGTTTTCACTGGATTTGCGTTAATTACTAAGGGGATGACCCTGGCTGGTGTAATAGGCGAAGTTCCGTTCCTGCTCAACGGAGCCTTGTTCATAGTCATTGCCATATGCGTTTTTCTTTCCATTACGGGTAGGCTCCCGAATCCCCTGAGGAGATCATAATGATGATAGAGGGAACACCGACAGTAAGACCTTCACAGCGACTGTTTGGGGAGATCGTATATTGGATCACAGTTTTATGCGCAATCCTGTGCATAGTAGGTCCACTGATCACCTTCATCAGTTTCGACAATAATATATTGAATCCGAGCATGTTGTTTGGAAACATTTTCGATGGAATGCCCACCGAAAGCGGTGTTGCTCTGGAAGCGGATGTGCCCAGCGGTGCAACTACGCTGAAAGTAGCAGACACTTCGGCATTTGAGATAGACCAGACCATTACCATCAAAAATGAGACCAACCTGGAAACGCATGTCATAACCACGATAGACGAGGAAGCTGGTATCATTACCATTTCTGAACCAGTTACCTATAGCTATACGTTGGATGACGAATCACAAGTTGCCGAACCAACGGTTTGGGATAACGCCCAACATGATGTCAAAGGCGGACATTACTGGCTCCGGCATTTCACCACCGGTGATGGCTTTACCCAGTTTGCTCTCGTGCTGGGATGTTCGGTGGGTATTATTGCCATGACGGTTACTGCTTTATATTTGTCAATAAAGGAAAAGGCTTTTGGCTGGGCAATTGGGGCGCTTTTTATCGCTTTCATGAGCGGTATCTCCATGGTTGGGTTAGTGAGTACCCATTAACACATTCTGCTTCCGTATCGGTGACGAACGCCCTTAAGTGTATGCTTTGGGGCGTTTGATGTTGACAGAGACTGTTTCAGGCACAGGTAATTACGGAGCATTGCACGCTGAGAAAACCTTCGTTGTACCAGCACCAATGATCTCCATCCGCTGCTTTTCATGGATTTGTCGCTTGAAAACGGTATCATCTTGACCTATATTGAAGGGAGGTAATATTACGGCAATGCCCATGATAAGGAGACACAAGTGGCTATAATCACCATATCGCGAGGAACGTTCAGTGGCGGTAGGGAACTGGCTGAACAACTGGCCCGGCAACTTGGCTATGAATGCGTATCCAGAGAAGTGCTGGTTGAAGCTGCACACGATTACGGGGTATCACTGGAAAAGCTTTCCGAATCCCTTGAGGAGATACCTGGTGTTCTTCAGGGAATGAGCTTGGAGCGCGCCCACTATCTGGCCTACATTCAGGCAGCACTGAGCAAATATGCTCAAAACGAGAGACTGGTTTACCATGGTCATGCCGGCCATTTACTTCTGTATGGGATCCCGCATGTCCTCCGGGTTAAGGTCATTGCTGATATGGAATACCGCATTCTTAATGCCATGGAAAGGAAAAATTTGACACGGGATCAAGCGATTAGCTTTATCCATAAGATAGATTCAGACCGAGCAAAATGGACGAAATTCCTCTATCATGTGGACTGGAACGCTCTCTATCTTTATGATCTGGTCATTAATCTAGATCGGATGAAGGTTTCGGGGGCTCTCGACATAATCTGCGAGGCCGTTAACAGTCCGGAATTCCAGCCAACACCGGAATCGCATAAAATACTAGCCGACCTGGTGCTGGCGACTGAAGTCAGGGCCCGAATCGCCTCGAGAGCCAACGCTGTTGATGAAGGATTGGAAGTCGAGGCGGATGGTGGAGTTGTCATGCTCAGCGGAACGGTACGCTCCTCCGACGATGCTGACAAAATCAGAGAACTCGTTAGACAGATGCCGGATGTGAAAGAATTTCGCTCCAGAATGGGGACTCGCTGGTAGTTTCCGTAGGAAGCAGGAACAATACAAACAAGTAGTTATCATCCTGCACTCCCGTCCGGAATCTCCCTGTCCTGGGCACGGGAATGGCACGACGATTGATATCTGCCTAAATGTCCTGGGCAACCGATGGTATCTGGTTTCCGGATTAATAGAATACAACTTCAATGTCTACCACTTCTGGACGGCAGGTTTGATTGACATCAAAGCTACCAGACTCTATACTTTCTAATAATGCGTGTAGGTAGCTTCGAATTCAGTCGAAGAGAACTGGCCGGCTCCCTCGGGGATCTGGGAATTCTAATTCCACTATCCGTTGCGCTTATTACCATCAACGGACTCAGCTTCACCTCCGTTTTCCTGCTGGCCGGGATTTTCTATTTACTTTCCGGGTTATACTTCAAACTCCCCGTACCGGTTCAACCCCTGAAACTGGTGGCAGCAATCGCCATCGCCGCACCCGAAAAAGTCAGTCTGGAAGTGATGGCGGCGACCGGGATTATTTTTGGCATCATCCTGCTTTTACTGTCCATTACAGGTCTGATCGATCAGATAGCCAGACTGTTCACTAAGCCCATTGTCCGGGGGATACAGCTTGGCCTCGGTTTCATTCTCATTGTTAAAGGTATTAATTTTATCAAAGAAAAGGACCTGTTTATTGAAGATCTGACAAATGAGGCCGCGGTCGGCGGTGTACCGGTGAATTTAATCATCGGCCTGGTGGCTGTTTTGCTGGTTCTCCTTCTCCTGAACAGCCGGAGGTCACCGGCAGCGATAGTTATTGTGTTTGCCGGATTTGTCATCGGCGCCGCATACGGCGCATTTGATAATAGCCAATGGAATTTCGGCCCAACAGATATTGAATTCCAGACTCCGGCCCTGGATGATTACTGGGTCGCCTTTTACCTGCTTGTTCTACCCCAGATTCCTCTCACGATCGGCAACGCGATCATCGGTACCACCGATACTGCTCGGAGCCTTTTTGGAACCGGAAAAGTGACGAAGAAAGCTACTAACGGGGCATTTGCCACCAGCATGGGATTGATAAACATACCAACCGGTTTTCTGGCGGGGATGCCGATGTGTCATGGTGCCGGTGGGCTGGCTGCTCATTACCGGTTTGGTGCCAGGACAGGTGGCGCCAATCTCATGATCGGGCTCGTTTTCGTAGCAATGGCCCTCGCTTTGGGTAGCGTTGGGGTTAATCTTCTCTCGGCTATTCCTCACGCCATACTGGGTGTTCTCCTGCTTTTTGCCGGAATCGAACTCGCCATACTGGTTCGGGATGTGAAGCGGGCCGAGGAGATCTTCGTTGTCTGCCTGATTGCCGGGATTGGACTGGCTACAACCAATATGGGGATCGCTTTTGGTGCGGGCATCGTCGTTGACCGGTTGATCAAATGGGCGAAGATTCAGATATGAGCATTCTTTGCATGGATTGATAATATCCGTTACCATAAGGGAAAATGTATGGATATGGGAGGCCATTATGCGAATCGCAAGCAACCGCGTAGCAACCTTTGAATTTAAAGTAACGGATATGGCACAACAGGTGCTTGATTCCTCCGAGGAATCCGGTGCGTACCCCTACCTCCATGGGATGGGTCATCTTATCCCCGGACTGGAGACGGAAATGGAAGGCAGGTCTCCCGGCGATAGCTTCTCTGTCTCAATTCCACCCAACAAGGCATATGGAGATAGAGACGATACGCTGGTACAGAAAATTCCCAGAGATCGGTTCGAAGGGATGGAGGATTTACACGAGGGGATGATGGTGGAGGCGCACTACGAAGATGAAACCGAAGGCAGGGTGATGACCGTAACCAGCATCGATGACCAGTGGGTGACCATTGATGGCAATCACCCGCTGGCGGGGCTGACTTTGAATTTCGAGATAACAGTAAAAGATGTAAGAGAAGCGACTCCGGAGGAAATCGATCAGGGGCGTGCCCTCTGGTAAGGTGTGAGGACCCCCTGTTTCATATAATGAATCCGCATTGTTGATCCGTTCAACTTCATTCTTTAACCATGCAGATCGGGAACGGAAACAACTATTGAGTTTTTCGTTTTCGAACCTCTACGCTGAAACCGTTTTGTTTGATATCGTCAATTAAAGCGGTGGGATCCTTAGTCAGCACCTGCACGATCAGATCTCGTTTCCCTGATACGGTTGAATCGTCCACGTGGATCACCTGCAGTTTCAATCCATGCTTTTCAATCAAACCGGTGACCTGGCTGACCTGCCCTGCCTCTCCGCAATCGTAGATGTGCAGGCGTACGCCTGGTTTTCCCAGACCCAGCAGCGGATTGAGTATCCGGTAAACGAAATCATTGGTACTCACCACGCCCATAGGTTCGTTCTCTTCATTGACAACGATCAGACAACCGATTTTACACTCCTGGGCGAGGGCCAGGGCGGTTTCTGCTGTAGTATCCGGCGTGACCGTAATTACGTCACGGTGCATTATTTTTTTTACTGTCAGCTTGGAAAGCGTATCGGAAATCTCGCCCTGGCTGAGCAGTGTTACCGCGGATGGCAGCGAAGCTGCCACCATTCGATCCCCGATAACCCCAACCAGTTTGCCATCGTCCACCACCGGCAGACGCCTCACTTTATGAGCATAGATCAACCGGGCTGCCCGCGCGACCGGCGCATCGCTGGGAATGGTCACCAGCTTGGTTGTCATAAATTCACTTACTTGCATATCAAGGTTCCCCTATATTATTGAAAAGCCCGGTCCATCTGACATTTCCTCTGGTATGAATCGAGAGGATGCTCGTAGGAATCCTCTCGGAAAGGCCTTCATAGACCTTGTTGCCGGATTAGGGCGCTACCAGCAGCAGGAATACGAACCCGAACAAACCGACGGTTTCGCAGATACCCATCGCTATGATGATGTTTACCAGTCCCTTTCCTTCACCTTCGGACAGTGCCCGGACACCGGCAGCCCCGATGTTCCCCTGGAACCAGGCGCTGAACAATTCAGCCAGGCCGGCGCCTAATCCTATGCCGAAAAAGGTGCCGCCGTTGTTTGCCAGAAGATCGTCTATTCCGGTGGCGTCGGCCACAACACCGCCTTCCAGGGTTGTGATAAGTAGAACAAATGCATAAATGGTCTGGGAAAGGGGCATGCCGGTCAAGATAATATAGGCGAAATTAAGCGGCTTGCCTGCTTTCGCCTCCTTGGCCCATGCACCGGCCGCTGCCCTGCCGGCGGTTCCGATCCCCAGGGCGCTGCCGACCGCCGCCAATCCCAGGGCAAGTCCCATTCCGGCCTGCCCCAGCAAAATTGAAGTAGCACTCGCATCCATAGGCTTAAGTCTCCTCCCTTGAATTTAGGATTTTACTTTACTGAATGGATTGTATGGATAGCCGGCCCATTCCACACCGGCGTTATTGGAGAATTCCAGCATGTTCAAACGCACGCCATGTGCAAAGATAGCGATTAGAATCAGAATAATATTCAGTGCATGTCCGAACACCAGTATTGGTGCAGCGGCGGCCCAGGTGCCGGCGCCGGCTACTGTTGATCCCAGATCGTTGAATGCATAAGCAATATAATAGCTGGCCATACCCACCGCCATCAACCGGATATAGCTCATCGTGTCGCTGAAAGTGCTGATGAGCGGAAGCAATGATGAGGCGAATCCGATACCGATCCGTTTCAGAGGATTGCGATTTGGCGAGGTAAAGGTAATGGCCAGTCCCAGACCAACCGCCAATCCGATGAGCCAGATCATTGAAGGAACCGGGCAGCCATCGAAAACCATGTACCAGATCACTCCGAGCATCCCAGCCAGCGCCAGGCTCCAGCCAATATCTGCAATGGCGCGCGAATCAGGCCACAACGCCATTGCTTTTCGTATATGAGCTGCTATCAGGTGTACCGAGCCGATGATGAAACTTATCTTGATGAGCAGCCACTGGGTCGCTTCATCGCTTTCCCGTTCCAGCGGCATCATTTCTGCCAGGCTGTCCGGCTTGATACCGAAGAAATTCGCGCTGAGCAGCCCCCATACAAAGGTCACTGCCCCGAAGATAATCAGCAGTTGAGTGCTCTGGGGGCCGATCTTTGCTTTGATCCGGCGGTAGAAAACCAGTGACGGGATCAGGAAGATCAAGCCGTAAGCGGCATCGCCAGCCAGCATGGCGGCGAAGATCGGCATGGCGATCATGAAAAAGGCAGATAAATCGATTTCCCGGTAGCCTGGCGAAGTATTCAGAATGTCGAATAGTCCTTTGATTGGCTCAGCCCACCGCGGATACTTGATAAGCGTTGGCGGGGTTTCCTCTTCCTCCGGCTCCAACTCTCGGATACCGGCGATTACCCCTTGAGTGGCCAGATTATGAGGAAGCGATTCGGTATGATCAGCAGGGACCCATCCCTGAATGGCAAACAGCTCTTCTGCATCGAGAGCGCTGTTTGCAGCAAAACTGTATTGGGCTTTCTCTTCCAGTTCCCGCACCAGCGATTGCATTTCCGGCAACAAGTTCGCCAGTTCTGCCAATCGTTCGGCGGCTTCTTTCCGTTCATTCGCGATTTCAGCGGCCTGTGCTTGAATGGATGGATTATCATTTGGAGGTAGTGGCAGCCGCTCAGCCTCCTGGGGAATTTGTTTCTCTCCCGTGCGATCCAGTACCGCAATGATATTGCGCTTTTGATCGAAAATCCCCACCACTGTACAGGCTTCAGCTTTAACCGAATCAATCAGTCCCGGAGGAATAAGATAAAACTCCGGCATAGCCCCGGCTGATTCGAGCACTTCGATATCTTCAAGCGTCATATTACCCCAGATTGCCTGTTGTTCCAGTTGGCGATAAAGCGAAGAGAGGTGACTCTCGTATTCGGCCAGTTTTCTCTGGATGGTCTGGACTTCATCGGAAGCGTCCTGCGCAAGGAGCGGCGGTTTCGGACCCGTGGGCTCGATCCCTCCTAAAACCTGGACGCTGCGCTTAGCGCTTTCCAGCCGGGCGGCAACATCGGCTTCAACCCCTGCCTCGACTGGATTAACCGGTACAATGTGCATCACGCCAGCCTGCTGCAGAGCATTCAGCATCCGCTCCCGATCCGACTCACGGACGACTGCCTGGACTTTCTTCATCTTGACAATCATGATCTTAGTTACTTTGAGCTTCAACCAGCTTGTTCTTGGCGATCTTGGCGCGGGCGACCCCGGCCGTCATCTCATCGCCAAGCCGTATTCGTATCATGCGAATATTTTCCTGCGATTGGGGTATCTTTACTTTCTCAAATAGATTCACACGTTGAATGATCTTGGTGAGTTCCTGTTGAAGCAGTTGATACTGCTGATCGATGATGTCCAGCCGCGCGCGCTGTTTATTCAATTCCCGCAGATCAACCAGTGCGGTATCCACCCAGACGGGCGTGGCGAACAGACTATAGTGCGCTTCCGGGAACTGAACATCCTGGAAAACCGGGACACTGACCCCGGCGATGTTAGTTGAGGAAGTGATCACTTCGCTATATTTGGCAAGCTCCCGTATGTTCAGACCGGCTACTTCGTTCATCACATTACGATAGCTGCCAAATTTCTTCTCGGCCTGCTCCACTGACCTTATAGCGGATTGCCGTTCCATGGCGATCTTTTGCATCATCATCTGAAGCTGTTGCTGTTTCAGTTTGAGCATCGGCAGATAGCGTTGGAAACGTGCCAGCGCGTCGCGCTGGCGCTTAAGTTCCGGACGGGTGAGTTTGATTTTTTCTGCCATTTTACGAAGTCGTCAGTCGTCGATTGTCAGTTACCAACCAACCAACCAACCAACTAACTAATTAACTAACTAACTGGTTAACTTTCCACCAGCTCCTTAGGCCAGTGATTTTTAATAATCGAACGCCGTATGCCGGTCTCTTCCGGCTCGAAGCATTCAGCAAGTATCTTCCAGCAGCGGTCCAGTGCATCGAAAAGTGGTATATTGACGGAGAGATCCATAATTTTGTTTTCAAAAATCTCGCCGTATTTAAGCAGTTGATCATCCCACCGGCTCATCTCAAAACCCATATCGCGTTTCTCGCGGCTTTCCTTGCATTGTGCGTAGAGCTGCAGGCAGGCATCCATAATCGCGCGATGGTCTTCACGGGTCTTGCCATTGACCTGCTGTTTGAGCCGAGAAAGGGAGCCGAAGGGCTCAATACGCCCGTTTCTAAGATAAAACTGGCCCTCGGTGATATAGCCGGTGTTATCAGGTACCGGATGTGTGATGTCATCGCCGGGCATGGTGGTACAGGCCAGTACTGTCATCGAGCCTGCCCCTTCGAAATCTACTGCCTTCTCATAACGGCGGGCCAGCTGAGTATATAGATCTCCGGGATAGCCCCGATTGGAAGGTACCTGCTCCATAATGATGGAGATCTCCTTGAGCGCATCGGCGAACGCAGTCATATCTGTAAGCAATACCAGTACCCGGTCTCCTCGAAGCGCGAATTTTTCTCCTACCGCCAGGCACATATCAGGAACCAGCAGGCACTCCACCACTGGATTGGCAGCGGTGTGAATGAACATGATTGTACGACCAAGTACGCCGCCCTCTTCGAAGGTATTGCGGAACTTGAGATAGTCATCATGCCGCAACCCCATTCCCCCCAGGATAATAACATCAGCCTCAGCCTGCAAACCGACACGTGCCAGGAGTTCATTATAGGGCTCACCAGCTACAGAAAATATCGGTAGTTTCTGGGATTCTACCAGTGAGTTGAAAACATCGATCATTGGGATGCCGGTATGTACCATCTTGTCGGGCATTAGCCGCTTGACCGGATTGACCGGCGGCGAGCCAAGCTCGATAGGATCGGCTTTCACTTCCGGCCGGCTGTCACGGGGGCGGCCGGAACCATCGAAAATCCGTCCCTTTAAATCATCACTGAACGGTACCTGCATGGGCCGGCCCAGGAACTGGATGCGGTCGGTGGTGGAGACACCCTGCGTCCCGGCAAATACCTGCAGGCTGATATGATCGGCGTTGATGCGAATCACCTGGGCCAGTGAAGAATTATCGCCGTTCGAAATGACAGCCAGCTCATCGTAACCGATGCCGGTGGCTTCCACCATGACAACGTTACCGGCGATTTGCTCAATTTCATCGTAGTACTTTCTCATGACTGCCTTCGCCCCTTCCGGCTGATAAAATCATTAATGCCTTCGAGCATGCTTTTAAATTCGTCGCTGTCCCAGGGGGCGTAATTCCAGTTTCGATACTGGTCCGTCGCCCGTACCATGATCCTGCGTGCTTCGTCTTTATCATCGAATTCAAAATCAAGTTCAATCAGTTCCAGCACCTTATCGAACACAAACTTCTGTCGCTCCGCACTTGTGGCGGCATCGACATCATCGAAGGCATTTTGCTGCAGGAAAACATTATCGAAGAACTCCGATTTCAGCATAATAGTAAAATCGGAAATCGAGGTGCCTTCCTCTCCAACTACGGTCATCATCTGTTTGATCTCATTCCCTCGATGAAGCAAATCTCTGATCTTAGCTACTTTTTGAAAATCGATCAGACCGGCGTATTTGCTCCAGGAATCGAGAGGATCAATAGACGGGTAGCGGCGCGCATCACTTCTCGATCGAGACAAACCGTGGAACGCGCCTACCACTTTGAGGGTTCCCTGGGTTACCGGCTCTTCGAAATTTCCGCCAGCTGGACTGACCGTCCCGCCTATGGTCAAAGATCCCAGGCTCCCGTCTTTCAGTTCGATAACGCCGGCGCGTTCATAGAAGCTGGCAATGCGGCTTTCAAGGTAGGCGGGAAACGCCTCTTCGCCCGGTATTTCTTCCAGCCGGCCCGATACCTCACGCATCGCCTGCGCCCATCGGGAAGTGGAATCAGCCAGCAACAGTACATCAAGTCCCATTTGCCGATAGTATTCACCGAGTGCGGCCGCGGTGTAGACAGAGGCCTCTCGGGCGGCAACCGGCATGGCGGATGTATTACAGATGATGATTGTTCGCTCCATGAGCGATTTTCCGGTGCGCGGGTCGGTTAGTTCAGGAAAGTCGCGAATGGTTTCCACCACTTCTCCGGCTCGTTCACCACAGGCGGCGATGATCACGATATCGACCTGGGCGTATCGCGAAGTAATATGCTGCAAAACCGTTTTACCGGCCCCGAACGGGCCCGGGATGCAGTAGGTTCCGCCCTTAACCACCGGGAACATGGAATCGACAATTCTCACTTGAGTGACCAGCGGCTCGGTCGGCATCAGTCGTTCCCTGGATACGTTGAGTGCGACCTTTACCGGCCAGTTTTGTTGCATTGTCACTGTATGGGTTTGCCCCTCGGAATCTTTCAACTCGGCGATTTCTTTTTCTACCGTGTATGAACCTGCCTCAACAACATTTTCCACTTTGAACTTTCCGTGCCAGGAAAAAGGCACCATAATGCGATGGGTAAAAATACCTTCGGGGACTGTTCCCAGTGTATCACCTGCGCTAACGCTTTCTCCGGCTCTGGCTACGGGGGTGAACTCCCATTTGCGGTTCACCGAAAGCCCGTGTATGTAAAGGCCCGGTTTAAGAAAGAATCCGGCTTCCTCGGCTACTGCCGGCAGGGGATTTTGAAGTCCGTCATACACTTGCCCAAGAAGACCAGGCCCGACGGTGACGGAGAGCATATCTTTTCCGAACTCGACGATATCCCCGTGCTTGAGACCGCGTGTTTCTTCAAATATCTGCAGATCCGCCAGCGACCCTCGGACGCGAATGACTTCTCCCAGCAGGCCGGTTCCATCGGATCGGCGACAATGGCATATCGAGTTCTGAACAATCTGCCCGTTGGTTTGAGCAATTACCAGGTTACTGTGCACAGCTAGTATTCTTCCATTCACTGGTTCATTCCCCTGTCTCTATTCGGTCACTCTGACCTCTTGTGATTTAGATGAAGGCCCTTTCTCAATCTGGTACCAGCGATGCAGCAGCATCAGCTTTGCTGCATAAGCCACCAGTTCGTCCGATTGGAACGTAAACCACTCATCGTTTTCCCATAGCCATTTGAAGCGCGCTTCGTCAAGAACACGGAGTCCCTTGAGGGGGTCGGTTGCTGCAGTCCATTCGGATATCAAAGCGGTAAAGGATGTGTCTTCTTCTCCCAGATCCTGGGCTACGATGGAATCGTGAGGGTCGAGATTGAGGGCTTTTGCTCTGGCTCGGGCCAGTGCATTTCGTAAGCCGATTTCGTATTTAATGAATTCTTTGAGGAACGGACTTCGATGCTGGTCTGCGATGAATTCTGCGTAGCGATAATATGCTTCCCAGATAGCATTTAACGTGGATTCACCCGAGGTATTGCTGATGTATTCCTCCAGATATTCCGGTAATGGTTCGTTATCTGTAACCTGCTGGCGAGTTAACACGATCGGATAAGGCTCCTCGATTTCACCTGAGAGAAAGGCCTGCCGCTGAAGCAGGTCATTACTTATAAGCAGCGTTTCGACTAATATGCGGTTTTTTTCGCTGTCGGCGACCATTTCCAGCAACTGTGAAGGCGATATTGGTGGAACGGACCCCAACTCACCCAGTGTTGGCAAAGCGGTCAACAGATATATATTGTCCCCGGACATGGGAAGGCGCTATGCTCCCTCCCCTGATTGATTTGCCTCCCTGATGATCTGGCGAAGGTTCGGACTTACCAGCTCCATCAGGGTATCCACAACGGAATCCCGTGTGACTTCAATGGTTGCGCCGCGAAAGTTGAATTCGAACCCGGCCTGATGCAGGGAATCTCGCAAGTCGAATCCAGTTGACTCGTCTTTGCCCGCAGCATGGAGTTCCTGTAAAGACCAGTCACATAGCTGCTTGTACATCTGGGGGTCAACATCGATTCTCACCGGTGCGTAACTATCGACATCCGCGTCTATATAGCGCTGCACTATGGTCTTAATAACGTCCTTAAGGAACTCAGTATCTTTCAGTTGGGCTTCCGTAGGTGCTTCAATGGCTGACCGCAAAGCTTTTTCCAGTGCCTCACTGAGCTTGAGGATGGCGTCCCGTGAGGCGAGGCTTAACTCAGTACGGCCTCGCATCAGGATGTCATTGGATTGTTTTTCTGCATCGGCAATGATCTTTTCTGCCTGTGATTTGGCGTCGGCGATTATTTGATCTGCCTCTTGCCTGGCCTGGGAGCGAATTTGCTCTGCTTCGGTCTTACCCTCTTCGACCCCCTCTGATTTTAGTTTTGCAACAAAGGCTTCAATCGTATCAGCCATCCAAATACTCCCCGATTATTGCTTCATTTCACGGTCTCTGACTATACCAAATCAGCCTGGAGGTGTAAATTGCGCAAATTGCTTAAAAATCAGGGGAAATGCCTATTTTTGTTTCAATGGACCATCCGTCATATTGCCTATAGTAACGGGGAATTCCATATTATAGAGGTTATAAGTCTTTATTAGCCGAATATCCGGAAAGTGTTGTGGCGTTTTGCGCGCACAACTGATAATGGGTATTAATGCGCAAAAATATCTAAGTTTGTTGCGCAGTCATACATTCTCAGGAAGGCCGGTACAGGGAAATAGAATGTATCATCAAGAGCACGGGATAACTTTAGAAACAAAAGAAAGGGTGATGTGACCTTTAAACTGAGACGAAGCCTCCTGGAAACGTAACAGAGGGCATTATCAAAAGATTATCATTAGGTTAGTAAAAATGTTAATAAATTAAGACTACATTATTAATAGATTAGCAACTGATAAGCGCAAACCTATTATTAGGCTGTGATACAGCTATGGAAGTAGCAAGTGGGATTCAGGGCAAGTCACCCCGGTTTTTTTGGCTGCCGGAAGTTGTTATTCATCCGGCAAAAAAGTATGGTATGTCATTTCGTCCTCAACGGCGAATCTTAGTGCCCCTGAGTCGGTCGCAGAGGCACCGGAGGACGAAATGGCATGAAATAAGGCTGGCAAAAGGTTAGCCTTGAATTAGCA